>JARRRC010000203.1:0-4862 GCA_037381105.1 Desulfobacterales bacterium | reverse complement strand
GTCCTGGTCGATCATTTTAAAATCTTGATACGGTGTGGGTGTTTCAAAGCCATATCCGCCGAAATTGCGCCCCACGTGAATCAATGCGTCGCAATCCCTGACCTGGGTCCAGATTTTCTGATCTTGTTTTTGATGCAAAACATTCGGCAGAAAATATTCTACCTGGGCATAGATGGTTTTTTGGGGTCTGTACATGTCGCTAAGCACATCCACACGTTTATCCGGAACGCGAACGGTGCCGATTCTGTGTTCCCCTTTATAATCTTTGGGAAGAATATTGTGGGTCAATGCTTCGAATACGGTGGATTTGCCGGATCTGGGAAGACCGATGATGCCAAGTTTCATTGAAATTTTCCGCTTTACTTTATCGGCGTTGCCGAAACGCGAGTTTCATAAAATCGTTACACGATTTTATTTAAAGTTATAGTGCTTCTTCACCGGCACCTTAATATCCCAGTGACACGACAGACCTTTCGGAAACGTAACAAAATCGCCCTTTTCAAATTCCACCTGATCTCCATTTTCTGTTTGGACAACGACCTTTCCCTCGAGCAAATAACATTCTTCCGTGCTGTCATAGTGCCAATCAAAGCGGGATATTTCTTTTTCCCATATGGGCCAGGATGAAACATCCCTTTCCTCGAGATCCTTATCCGTGGGTTTTTCGATTTGGATTTTCATGGGTTTCTCCTTTGGGTATATTTAGTGTTACATTTTTTTGTAACTATCTATATTCTTATAACAAATCGATGCTAAAGAAGTCTCGGGTGTGATAAAATTTTTTCTGGAAGCTGTTTGAGTGGATTAGGGATCGTTGTGAAAAAACCCACCTCGGTTTGAGCACTTTACGAATATATTATCTTAAACCAATTCGCCTTCGTAAAAAGAAAAGACCGGTTTTTTCATTACGATACCTTATCCGCGAGTTCTTGCAGAAAAAATTTTATCACACCCGAGACGAATCCACGTTGCGAGGTTTATCCGCCTCACCGCCAGCGGCATCTTCGACCGGCATGATCTCACGGTAAAAAAATGTCCATGCAGCTACTGTTTAGAAAAACTTTCCGAGGGCGCAATTGTTTTAAAAGAGTATAATGAAACCCGAATTTTATGTCAAGCAGACCCTTTGGCCGATCTCAATGGGTTTTTATGAAAAGCACACCATTGCGGAGCATTCTCCTGTGTATTGTGATTCAACTATCTTTGCTCTGAAGGAGCCTATGATTGGGCTTGACACGGACCAATGAATCACACATAATCTCTATGGTGATGATATAAAAGATGAAGCGATTATACCACAGACCTTATTTTTTTGACCAGGGTATACATTTTGAATGCCGGCAGTGTGGCGCATGCTGTACCGGAGATCCCGGGATCGTCTATGTGGATAAACGTGAGGCAATGCACATGGCTGAATATCTGTCCACAGCGTTTTCCTTTTTCATCGACAAATACCTGTATCCTTTAAGGGCGGGCTACGGTATCAGGGAACATTCAGATGGGCGGTGCTTTTTTTATGACAACGGATGCACCATTTATCCGGTCCGGCCGCACCAGTGCCGAACATATCCTTTCTGGTTCGAAAATCTTCGTTCTATCAAAAAATGGAGACGTGTGTCCGAAGCGTGTCCGGGAATCGGTTGCGGAGATTTGCATCCCAAAGAAGAAATTTTAAAAATTATTCATTCAACCATGGACGCTGCAGTGAGAAGTTACATAGCGGACAACGAATAATTTCGCATCAAATTTCGCGCCGTTAATTCTCACCGACACCAATAAAACAGAGTGGGCCGGGGTGTTTTTTCGAAGGTCTCATCATATGTATTCGATCGTTAAGATGCTATCTTTTGCCGTGCTGGAAGGATGAAATATTTTCAGGCAGGTTTACCAGATGCATGCCTTGAAATTCAAGACACCGGCCGACGGCATAAACCTCCGGCAGTTCTTTTTTCACATTTTCAAATACATCTTCCGGGCATGCAAACAACAGTTCGTAATCTTCTCCTCCGGCAAGCATCATTTCTTCAGAATTCAAATGGTACTTTTCGCAAAATGAAACAAGTGCGGGGCTGAACATGCTCGGCTCCAAATCAAGTGCGATGGAAATGTTGGAAGCCTTGGCGATCTGTTTTGCATCACCGGCAAGACCGTCGCTGATGTCGATGACACAAGGGATCCGATTTTTTGCCAGTACTTGGACGGCGTCAAACCGGGCCGACGGGGATATGAATTTGGAAATCGGTTCCTTAAACCCATGATCATTTCGGATTAGGGATAACAAACCCGCACGAGCAAGGCCCAATGGGCCGGTGCAGTAAAGTCCAAAGCCGGGAACCGCTGCGGAACGTTTTGGAAAGATCTCTTTATGCGCCGAACCGACGGCAAAAAGATCTAAAGCCAGATCACTTCCTGCGGAAATATTGCCACCACCCAATGTGCAGTTGTGTTTCGCCAAAGTGCGTTTAATCCCCTGATAGATATTCTCGACAACTTGCTCTGAAATGTAGTCCGGAAGCGTGAGGTTGACAAAAAGGCACACAGGAGTCGCGTAGGATGCCGCAAGATCGCTGAGTGTTGCTTCAACCGCTTTGCGGCCTACCTCTTGGGCGGTTTGCCAGTCAAATCTAAAATGAATGCCCTCTCTTTGTACATCCGTTGTAATGACCGGACGATTCAACGGCATCAAGAGACAGGCATCATCGCCCGGAGCCGTTTTAAGACATGAATTGGACGGAATATCTTGGATCAGCTTATCGATCAATTTAAATTCATCATTCCAGGGAGAAAGAACCGTGGTGGGAGGAGCGCATCCACAGGCTGAGGCGACCTGCAAGGCATTTTGAAAAGGGTCTTTGGCCCGGGTAATGACGCTGATGACCGCAACCCCTGCAGCACCTTGCTGAATACAGGCTGAAGCGGTGGTCTGGTCAATTCCCCCAATGGCAACCACAGGAACCGGAGACGTCGTTACCATTGTCTTGAGTCCTGAAAGACCGATGGCTTTTTTGGCATCTTTTTTGGTATGAGTTGGAAAAACAGGGCCTGTTCCAATATAGTCGCAATCGGACAGATTCGTATGGTAAAATTCATCCAAATCGGATACGGATTTTCCAACGATGGCATGAGCTCCCAAGATACGTTTTGCCAGCGTCGGATCTTCATCTTCCTGCCCCAAGTGAACGCCGTCCGCCGAAACCGCCTTGGCAAGGAGGATATTGTCGTTGATGACAAAAGGAACAGAGTTGCATTTACAGATGTTTCTTATGGCGGCAACTTCTTCGAAAAACCGTGAGGAAAAAGTTTTGTTTCGGTATTGGATGAAGGTTGCTCCGGCCCGGATAGCGATTTTCACCTGCTCTAAGGGAGAAAGGCCCGCTACATCTTCTTCGGTTATGAAATAGAATCGCAGCGCTCTTTTTAATTGATTAATGAGCATCGATGATATAATCCACAAAACAGTTTCAAGTGTCAAATGCAAATTAGCATAAATCGATATGCTTGCAAACCTTAAACTCGAATATCACAGACCATACAATACGTTTTGACCGACAAAAATGCGATACGATGCGACCATACATTCGCTTGTGTAAACAAAATTTTTCCATTGATATTGAACGGGTTGCCGGCCTTATCGCAGAAACACAAAAACAAAGCGGCGAAATACCCTGGTGCGAGGGCGAAAAAACTGATCCATGGGATCATGTAGAGGCTGCAATGGGCCTTGTCATCGGTGGATATCTCCAAGAAGCAAAGAAGGCATACGAGTGGCTGGCTCGGATGCAGCTGGTCGATGGAAGTTGGTATGCTGCTTATGTAAACGGTATTCCCGTGGATAAGACACGCGATACGAACTTCTCAGTTTACATCGCCGTGGGTGTCTTCCACTATTATCTTGTTACCGGTGATTATCATTTTCTTAAACAAATGTGGCCGATAGTAAAATCGGTCGTAACCTTTGCCCTAGATCTCCAGAGACCCGGGGGTGAGATTTGCTGGGCAATAAGTCCCGAAGGAAAGATTGATCCCACGGCGCTATTAACCGGTTCCAGCTCCGTCTATATGAGCATTAAATGTGCGACTGCCATAGCAAAATTGCTCAACATTGCCGTACCAAAATGGGAGGCCGGATTAATTCGGTTAAGACATGCGCTTGTGAACCGGCCGGATCGCTTTGATAAGGCCAAATCCAGATATTCAATGGATTGGTTTTATCCCGTTTTGTCAGGGGCCGTCACCGGGGCTCAAGCCCGGCAGCGAATTGAAAAGTACTGGGATACATTCGTTATCAGCGGCAAAGGGGTACGATGCGTATCAGACCGGCCATGGGTTACGGTTGCAGAGACCTGCGAGCTTTCCTTGGCACTGGCGGCCATGGGA
The DNA here is from genome assembly GCA_037381105.1 of Desulfobacterales bacterium. Classification (GTDB taxonomy): domain Bacteria; phylum Desulfobacterota; class Desulfobacteria; order Desulfobacterales; family UBA11574; genus UBA11574. The sequence continues at coordinate 485 of JARRRC010000203.1, read as the reverse complement.
AATATGGGTCTTTCTGAAACAGTCTTTGGCTGGATTTGCAATAGAACCAACCCGGACGGGTCATACTGGTGCGGGTTCACATGTCCGGATATGACCGTATGGCCTAAATATAAAAGCACATGGACCAATGCAGCTGTTCTGATGGCAGCAGATGCCATTTATGAGCTTACTGCGGCGTGTCGGCTTTTTAGCCACCGGTTCTGGAGAGGCCATTTTTCAAAAGATTTCTGATGCGGTGGAAAAATTAGGTCATGGCCTGAATAAGGGGACCTTATACATGAGATTGTCCTAGGGCCTTTCTAAGCGTTCGATCTCCCTTGGGTGTCAGATATAAAAGCAGTCTGTTTTCCTTACTCAGCCCCTGCTCAACGAAACCTTTTGCCATTAGAGACGAAAGCGTTTCATTGATTTTTTCATCAGTCAGATTGGGGTCCTTTAACAGATCTACAAGACTGGCATGTGCATGTTTTTTCGCGGCAATCGAT
>JARRRC010000202.1:0-5694 GCA_037381105.1 Desulfobacterales bacterium | reverse complement strand
CATCGAGAAGATGCTCTACGTCGTCGACACGGGTTTTCAGGCGATATTCATATCGATCGACGCCCGGTTTGTCAGACAGACCGCAGCCGATATGATCCGGCACTATAGTCCGATACCCTGGGGACAGGCCTTTGATCAATTCTCGAAAATAGAACGACCATGTGGGGTTTCCGTGAAGCATGACCACCGGATCTCCCGAACCCTGGTCCACGAAGTGATAATTCAGGCCGTTTATTTTTATGTAATAGGATTGAAACGGATACAGATGACGTATCGGCGCGATGTCTATATGGTTGCTCTTGTGTAACATCCGTCCTTTTTAAAATGTTTTTTCACAGGATATTTTCCCTCATTTAATGATACTCCTGAAGCTTGCGTAGATCGGAGGCTTTTATATGCAAGACATTTACCAAGGGCGAAGCCATAGTGATCTATTGCGAGTCCTTAATAACGCAGCAGATGAAAACCTCCGGCCCGCGCAAGCTTCAGGAAATTATTCATCCAGCTTAAACAGCTTTCGGGTAACGTCGAGATAGACGGATTTGTCCTGGTGCCTCCCGTTGCTTTTTAGCAAGAGCGTAGGATCGTGAAGTATTTTATTGACCATGGCATCTGTCATCCGGCTGATGGCTTTGATGTCATCATCCGAGAGATGCTTGAGCGTGTGCTGTGTCCTTTTTAATTCTCCTTGAGCAATTTCTTCTATCTTTTTTCTCAATTCAACAATTGTGGGCGTTACATCCAGATTGTCGTACCATTGTCGAAAGCTGATCACCGCCTCGTCGACGATTCTTTCTCCTTTTATCGCTTCCTTGTTCCGGTCTAAAAAAAGCGGACGATTTCGGCGCCGGCGGATAATTGCTTTGACATGCTCTCGGGTCACCACATAATCCAGAGAGCCGGTTGAACTGATGATGATGTCAACCTGTTCCAGAGCATTTTGAATTTCCTCAAAACGGATGGCCTGCCCTTCAAATTTTTTGGCCAGGTCTACGCCGTTCTCAAAGGTTCTATTGGCAACCACGATGGCTCCGGCCCTGTTCCGAATCAGGTGCTCCACCGCCAACTCCGCCATTTCTCCGGCGCCGATAAGCAGCACTTTTTTTCCTTCAAAAGTTCCGAAGATCTTCCGTCCCAGTTTAATGGCCGCATAACTGATGGATACCGCATTATCTCCGATCCCGGTTTCCGTCCGAATTCGTTTGGCCACGAAAAAGGTTCGATGGAGCAATTTATTCAAAAGAACTCCGGACGTCCTGGATTGGGTTGCCATTTTATACGCTTCTTTGATCTGGCCCAGGATCTGAGGCTCGCCGACCACCATGGAATCGAGGCTGGCGGCAACCCTGAAGACATGTCGTACGGCATCATCCCCTTCATGGAGGTAAAGAGATTCCTCGAATTCGGAAACCGGAAGATGTTTTAATTCCGAAAGAAAAGATTTGACCGCGTCAACCGCATTGGATTTATCCTCGGCCACCATGAGAATTTCTACTCGATTGCAGGTGGAAAAGAGCATCACTTCTCTGATAGACGATAGTTCTTGGAACGCTCTCAGGGCGGCGGATGTCTCATCTTTTGAAATGGTAAGGCACTCTCTCAGCGCCACCGGCGCGGTCTTATGATTCAATCCCAGCAATACGATGTCCAACATACCAGCCATAGTTCCGTTTACATCCGGGTAAACTCTCCGTGATGGCCCTTTAACAGAAAGTTAACCCCCAGAAACGTGAATAAAATGACAACAAATCCGATAATGGCCATAATCGCCGCGCGGCGTCCCCGCCATCCAACAGTCAAACGCTGGTGAAGAAGTGCGGCATACAAAAGCCAGGTAATACCGGACCAAACTTCTTTGGGATCCCAGCTCCAGAATCTGCCCCAGACCGATTTGGCATATATCATACCTGTGATCAGTCCAAACGTGAGCATGGTAAAACCGGTAACGATGCATGCATATCCGGTGTGGTCCAGCAATTCCAGGGATGGAAGGCGCTTGAAGAAAAATCCGCGGTGTTTGGATTTAATAGCATTCTCCTGGAGAATATACAAGAGCCCGGCACCGCAGGCCAGGGCCAGGGCCGCATCACCGATAAAAACCGAAACAACATGAATAATCAACCACAAATTGTTAAGAAGATTACCGGTTTCTTTCGGCACATCCGGCAACCGGGCGGCAATGACCATCACAAAGGTAATGAGAGGCGCGGCATAAATTCCTAAAATCTTAAGACCGAACCGTTGCTGAAACAGCAAATAAACACCGGCGATGGTCCAGCCTGCCAATGACAGCGTTTCATGAAGATTGCCGACCGGAAAATGACCGGACCGGACAAATTGGAATCCTATTTCCGCCGTATGGCATAAAAATCCGGCGGCCAAGAGGTAAAAACCGGTTTTCTGAAGATAATCTTTCTGGAAAAAAAGATACAAAAGATACCCGATGGTACTCAGCAGATACAATATTATGACCAAAAGAAATATAGATTCCACGTATTCTATCCTTTGTGATTCGTACGCGTTCACGAGAGGTTTTTCCCGGTTTCACTCTGACATCTTCGTGTATAGTCATTTCAATGACGGAGCCACTCCGCCAATATCGTGACACGAGGAAGCACATCACGTGAACTTACTGTAAATCTTATGATACACCTTAAAATATTTCTCTAAAATTTTCATGAAATATTCGAAATCAATGTTTCAAGTTCATACCCTTCACCCAAAACGTCAAAAAGCAATGCATTGATATTTTCGGTGTCGCCGTTTTTGAGCATTTGAACGAGATCCCTTTCGATCAACTGCTCAAAAAGATGCTTATGGACCTCGGGCTCGTGGTTTTTGCTTAGAAGTTTTTTGCGGATCGCGCCCATGAGATTTAAAAACTCGGCATATTCGTTACCAAATTCCGTTTCAAGATGTTTGCGTAATTTTTTGGCAAACGCGGGGCTTTTTCCCGATGTCGATATGGCAATGATCAAATCCCCCCGATTTACAATCGACGGGAGAATAAAATTGCACGCCTCAGGGCGATCGGCAATATTACATAACACGGAACGCCGTTCGGCTCCTTCGTGAATCTTAAAATTCAAATCCTGGTCGTCGGTTGCACCGATAACCAGAAACACGCCGTCAAGATCAGCGCTTTGAAATGCTCTTTCTTTCAATTGAATCACACCGGTGTTTGAAAGCGCCTTCAAATTTTCAGCAGCATCAATGGTGACGACCGTGACTCTTGCACCGCATTCCAGCAACATCTTGACCTTGCGGGTTCCCACGGATCCACCGCCGACCACCAGACAGTCTCTATCTCTGATATCAAGGTATATGGGATAATATCTCATGTTTCAAAAATATAGATTTTGATTTACTAATGTTATTGGTCTTCGAGTTCAGCCTCGCTTTTCAAGAAAGCGCTTCAGGTATGATTAAATTTTTTCTGGAAGCTGTTTGAGTGGATTAGGGATCGTTATGAAAAAACCCTCATCGATTCGACATGACACGCACATATTGTCTCAAAAACACATGCTTGTGCAATAGAAAGGACCGGTTTTTTCATTACGAACCCTTATTCACGAGTTCTTTCAGAATAAATTTAATCATACCCGAGGCGATCAATTGTCAAATGTTACATTTCTATTTCCATCAGATCCTCTGCGAGGACTAAGGACCCGGCATAGGTTTTACGGCACTCTTTTTTCAGATCAACCCTGTCGCATTCCGGATAAAAATGCGTTAGAACCAGTTTACGCACATTTGCCCTTGTTGCAATTTCACCGGCCAAAGAAGGCGTCAGATGCCCTTTTACCTTCAATTCATCGGGAAGCGCCGATTCACAAATTAATACATCCGCATTTTTTGAAAGCGTCACCAGATTATCTGAAAAATCCGTATCACCGGAATAGACGACGGACGTTCCATTGGAACCGGTGATTCTAAAGGCGATGCTTTCCGGGTTGTGCTCCATCGGAAGCGTTTCCACCTTAAAATCACTAAACCGTCGCTCGTCACCGTGAGTGATGTCAAATTCGATGATGTTTAAAAGACCAGGGTCCAGTTCAATCCAGTGGCCATAAATCTGTTTCAGGTTTTCAAAAAATACCCAAAACCCTTTCCCTCCCGCTAAGGTCAGCGGAATTTTACGGCGGCTCCCATCCGGGTATTTGTTGGAAAACAAAAACGAGGCCAATTCACCGGTATGATCCGGATGAAAATGGCTGTAAAAAACAATGGAAACATCATAGATTTCAACACCGGCTTCCATGAGTCTCCGCATCGTTCCGGCTCCGGAATCAAAAAGCAGAACATTGCCACCCGTTCTCATCAGCACGGAACACGAGCTTCTAATCAAAGAAGGAACACAGGTCCCGGAGCCGAGAATGGTAACCACCAATTTGTCGGAATGCGGATTCATTTTACCCCCGCCCGTTTTTCAATCCGGTTGATAATCCAATTCAACAGTTTTTGATCATTGCCGGGATCGATTTCGTTTTTCAGCTTTTCAAGAGGGATTTCCGCACGGGCCGAACTCTTATGTCCACCGGCGGATCCTACAGTCGCGAAACTCCTTTGGGCGACTTTTCCGGCATCTTTGCGAAGCCCGTCGCTTCTAAAAATAACAATAAGATTCTGCCCGTATAATCCGGATACAACGCTCCAGTCCACCGAGCTGACCTTGATAAAAAAATCTGCGAGCAATACGCAGACATCAGGATTAACCACCGGTCCGAGATGGGCAAACATGCGCCCTTTTCGAATACGCCTGTTTTCCAGAGCGATCTTGAAATATTTCAGAAAATCGAGCCTCAATTCCGACCGCTCAATTTTGTTGACAATGTTGAGGTTGGCATGGCGGTAAAGAAATTGAAAGGCTCTGACGTCTTCAATTATGGTCTGCCGGACAAAGTTGTTCGTATCCGTCTTGATTGCGTAGAACAACCCGGCGGCAAGCTTGGTCGAAGGCTTGATTTTTGCAGCCCTCAAATATTCGGTCATGATGGTTGCTGTGGCGCCATATTTGGAGCGAATGTCCGTAAACGGCGCATGAACGGCTGTATCAGGATGATGGTCAATAACGATATCTATCGGAAAACTTAAAAATATTTCATGATGATTCGGCTGGGAATCGACGAGCACAAAACGGTTGAAACATTCTTTAACGATGTCTTTAATCGGAACGAGATTCAAGCCCAACAGGCGAATCATTGCGATGTTATCCGGACGCTTAATAATATTGATATTGGAAATGGTGACCACGGCGACCTTTCGCCAGAGCAGTCTCTTTACCGCCATGGCGCTGGCAATGGCATCCGGATCGGCATCGATCAAAATGAGAACGTGATCGTCGCTTGAGAAATGATCATAAAAACGTTTTAATTTTTCGGTATTCGATAATGTCATTCACCAGACCTCAACAAAATATTGAAAATATATTATATATAATATTTATGCAATAATACATTTTTCTTTTCGGAAATTGTTGAAATCTGCAACAAAATGAATTTATCTGCTTGACAGTATAGATTGTTATCTGCTATCAGACTAACGGCTTTAAACCAGCCCAACCTGTCTATATAAATATTTATAAGATTTCATGTTGTTAATAAGACAGAACGCGCCGTATCCAATGTTTTTCAATTATAAAAATAACCGGCCGTGGATTGTAAATCTATCCATCATTACGCAACTTGGTTTGAC
>JARRRC010000201.1:0-4902 GCA_037381105.1 Desulfobacterales bacterium | reverse complement strand
AGCGTTGTTGTCTTGGGTGAAGACGTGGGTTTAGACGGCGGCGTTTTTCGGGTCACCGACGGACTGATCGATCAGTTCGGAGACAAAAGATCCTTTGACACACCGCTGGCGGAATCAGCCATTGTCGGCATGTCAATCGGCATGGCTGTCTACGGCCTTCGTCCCGTTTGCGAAATCCAATTTTCAGGTTTTTCCTACCATAATTTTCATCAGATCGAAAATCATGCATCCAGATACCGATGGCGTTCCCAGGGACGGTATCACGTCCCGATGGTGCTCAGAGCGCCTTACAGCGGCGGCGTAAGGGCCCTTGAACACCATTCGGAAAGCCGGGAAGCCTATTATGCACACACGCCCGGTATTAAGATGGTAATTCCCTCAGGGCCGCGCAATGCCCGAGCGCTGCTGGTCAGCGCCATCCGGGATCCGGATCCGGTGATCTTTTTCGAATCCAAGGCGATTTACCGTGCTTTCAGGGAGGAGGTTCCCGAGGAGGAAGAAACACTGCCCATCGGAAAATCTCAAGTCGTCCGGGAAGGCAAAGACCTCACCATGATTTCTTATGGCGCCATGATGCGGCCGACCCTTGAAGCTGCATCCGAACTCGAAAAAAATGACGGAGTTCAAGCCGAGGTGATCGACTTGTTGACAATTTCACCCCTGGACGATGAAACGTTTGTCCGGTCTGTGAAAAAAACCGGCCGGGCCGTGGTCATACACGAGGCGCCGCGCAGTTTCGGGCCGGGAGCAGAGATCGCAGCACGGCTGGTTGAAAAGGCGTTTTTCTACCTTGAAGCCCCCATTTCGCGCGTCACCGGCTTCGATATCGTCATGCCGTTGTTCAGTCGAGAAAACAGCTATATCCCAGGCGTTCCGCGTATCTTACGCGAAGCGAGAAAAGTTTTAAATACCTGAGGGGGTCGGGGTGTTTTTCTAAACAGCCGCTACATGGATAATCTTTTCTTTAAACCGCATGAACTCGCGGCAAGAGATCGTAAAGAAAGAACAGGAAATTATCTCTTAAATAACACTAAGCTCGCCTCATTATTTTAAAGTTTTTTAAAGATACGATTTCGGCTTTCACCTGTTCTTTCTGACGATCTCTAAGCCGCTCAAACAGCATCCGATTTAAAGAAAAGATTATCCATTCCGCTCCATTTAAAGATTTCGAAGAAGAATTCCCCGAGGGCTTATTAAATACCTAACCCGGAGTATTTAGAGACATAAGGAGGCAATATCTATGGCTGAATCTTTCAAACTGCCGGATCTTGGAGAAGGCATTCACGAAGGGGAAGTAATTGAAGTGAAGGTGTCGGTCGGTGATGAGGTGAAGGAAGGAGATATCATCATCGAAGTAGAAACAGATAAAGCGGCGGTGGAGATTCCGTCTCCGTTTACGAGCACCGTCCGCGATATACTCGTCAAACCGGATGATGTGGTCACGGTGGGACAGGAGCTGATGATCTTCGGCGCTGCCGAAGCGGCTGAACCGGCTCCTGAGGAAAAGCCGGCGGAAAAGCCTGCCGAAGCTGCTGAAGCGGAAACCTATTCGCAACCGGCCCGTCGGGAAGAAGAACCGGTTCCGGCTTCTCCGGCTACACGGCGACTGGCCCGGGAACTGGGAGTAGATCTCAGGCAGGTGAAGCCCAGTGGGCCGGGAGGCAGGGTAACCAGTGAAGATGTGCGGTCCTTTTCCGGAAAGGCTGCTCCGGCGGAAAAAAAGCCGGAGGTTGCCGAAAAACCGGCTAAAGCAGCTCCCGACGTTACAATGGAAGCTCCCCAATTGCCCGACTTCTCCAAATGGGGTCCGGTGGAAGCCATCCCTTTGCGATCCATCCGGAGAACAACGGCCAGGCAGATGGGTTTGGCCTGGTCCCAAATCCCCCATGCAGTCAGCCAGGACATGGCTGACATCACGAAACTGGAGTCTTTCCGACAAAAACACAAAGGAGAAATCCAGGACAAAAGCGGCAAACTGACCTTGATTGTCTTTGTCTTAAAGGCAGTCGTCACCGCATTGAAAACATATCCATACTTCAATTCCACCCTGAATACTGCGGCCGGAGAAATTATCCTCAAACACTACTATCATTTGGGGGTGGCGGTGGATACGGACAACGGGTTAATGGTACCGGTTATTCGCGACGTAGACCGCAAAAGCATCGCGGAAATATCGATTGAACTCAAAGAGCTGGTTCAAAAAGCCCGCGATCGAAAGATATCCCTTGAAGAGATGCAAGGCGGAACCTTTACCATTACGAATGCAGGTGCCTTGGGCGGCGGCCAGTTTGTTCCCATCATTAATTACCCCCAGGTGGCTATTCTGGGGATGGGGGCTGCACGACTGCAGCCGGTTGTTGTGGAAAAAGACAATAAAGAACCTGAAATCGTACCGCGGCTGATGATGCCCCTGGTGGTATGCATCGACCACAGGGTGCTGGACGGGTCCGATGCCATTCGATTTCTTAACACGGTTGTGGATGCTTTAGAAGACCCTGAAGAGTTGTTGATGACAATGGTCTGAGTGGAGGTTAAATCATTATGGTAGTGGGAGAATTGGCTCAAGAGACGGAATTGCTGGTTATCGGAGGAGGTCCGGGGGGATATGCCGCAGCTTTCAGGGCCGCGGACCTGGGACTTGATGTTACCCTGCTCGATGTGCGAACGAAACCCGGCGGCGAATGTCTGTTCCAGGGGTGTATCCCTTCCAAGGCATTGCTCTTTCTTGCCGAACTTATCCATGATGCGGGGCGCAGCGGATCCATGGGAGTTGTCTTTGACAAACCGCGGATCGATCTGGACAAAATCCGTGCATGGAAGGGAAAAGTCGTTGATACCTTGACCAACGGTCTTGTCACCTTAAGCAACAAGCGCGGGGTTCAGCTGGTAAAAGGGCAGGGCGCTTTTGAAGGATCCGACAGGATACGCGTGCGTGATTCGGATGTCAGCCGAATCAAATTTCGCCATGCCATCCTGGCCACGGGTTCGTTTCCGAAATCGCTTCCGGGTATCGAATTCAAGCCCAGCGGCCGCATCATGAATTCTGCCGGTGCCCTGGAGCTGCCGGACATTCCCAAGTCTCTTCTTATTATCGGCGGCGGATACATCGGGCTGGAGCTGGGAACCGTTTATGCCGCCCTTGGCAGCAAAATTACCCTTGTTGAAATGGAGGACAGTCTTTTACCGGGGGTCGATCCGGATTTGGTGAAGCCTCTGGCCAAAAGGGTCAATGAAATTTTTAAAGCCATCCACCTTTCTACCCGGGTTGTTTCCATAAACGAGTTGGATGATCGGGTTGAAACCACTTTTGAAGGCGAAGTGGATAACCCTGAGCAGTCCTTTGACAGGGTGCTCGTTGCCATCGGCCGGCAGTCCAATTCCGAGAACTTAGGACTTGAAACCACCGGAGTGAACCTTGATGACAACGGCTTTGTCATCGTTGACGAACAGCAGCGTACATCCGATGAACGGATCTTTGCCATCGGTGATATCACCGGCGCTCCACAGCTTGCACACAGGGCTTCACACCAGGGAAAAGTGGCCGCAGAAGTCATTGCCGGCCAGCCTTCGGCCTTTGATGCCCGGGTCATTCCCGCAATCGTCTATACCGATCCTCAAATCGCCTGGTGCGGCCTGACCGAGGAACAGGCCCGCAAACGGGATCGATCGATACGGGTGGAACATTACCCGTGGAAATTGTCCGGAAGAGCCACAACCATGGGCGCCACCGATGGCATGACCAAGATTATTGTCGACCCTGAAACCCAGCGCGTACTGGGTGTTGGGATCGTCGGGCGAGATGCAGAGGGGATGATCTCCGAAGGCGCCCTTGCCATTGAAATGGGCGCTTTGCTGGAGGATTTGGCTTTGACGATTCATCCTCACCCGACGCTTTCAGAGAGTCTGTCAGAAACCGCCGACATGTTTTTGGGGAGAGCAACTCATGTTATCCCCAAAAAACAATAGAAGTGGTTTCAAAACCTCCTCTCGGGCTCAATCTTCCATCTTCGCGCAGCTTCAGGCTCCGCTCAGCAAGCTACGACCCGACAAGACAACGGGACAAGCTGTGTTTGATTGTGTCGTCCAATCCTCGAAATATTCCCAATGGGGTATAGAAAGGTAAAGCTTACATTCAAGCAGATTTTGCCATCCGCCTTTTCAGCGCCCACAACAATAACTGTGCATACACTTCCCACACCTGCTCGCCATAGCCTCCGGCCATCAGATAGGCTGCCGGTATCTTTAATTCTTCCAGGAAAAGATAGATCAGCCGGTCCCGGTCCAGCATTTGGTCCAGGGTCAGCTTTAATCCTGCGGTGGAAGGCAATTCATCCTTTTCATAGGGGTCGGCCCCGCTGACCACGATGGCCAGATCCGGTCGTCCCATGCCCTCCAGCTTCAAAAGTCCCTTCTCAAGGCGCTCCACGTAATGCATCTCTTCTCCGGAAGCAATGGGAATATCGATGTCGCTGGGTATAAAAACCGGGTTGGCCCTGCCGTCGGGGAGCATTGGCGGCCCGTCCAGGGGCCAGCCATGGGCCATGTGAACACTCAGGGTGGTTATGGTTGGATCATCGGCGGTCAGGGCGGCGGTGCCATCGCCTTTGTGAGCGTCCACATCGATAATCCAGACCTTGCGAATGGCTCCTTCGGCCTGCAGTTTGCGGGCCGTAATGACCACGTCGTTGATCAGGCAAAAGCCGCTGCCGTGGTCAAAGTGCGCATGGTGCATTCCCCCTGAAAAATAAAAGCAGAAGCCATGGGTCAGGGCCATACGGCCGCACTGGACGCTGCCGGCAACCTTGGACCGTATGCGTGCAAACAGCTCCTCCAAGGGGCGGGTGGCCTGCTCGGGTGCATAACGATAGTATTGACCGTTGGAATCGATCAGCTCAAAGGTTG
>JARRRC010000200.1:0-4909 GCA_037381105.1 Desulfobacterales bacterium | reverse complement strand
CAGGTCAAAGAGGCCTACCGGCATTTGGCCTTCAAATATCATCCAGATAGAAATAGAGAAATGCCTGAAGCTTCTGAAGAAATGAAATCTATCAATGAAGCCTATGCCGTCCTTTCGGATCCTGGGAAGAGGCGTGAATACGATGGCATGAGGCAGCAGTTTGGATCTTCCGCTTACAACCGGTTCAGAAGCACCTATTCCGAACAGGATATTTTCAGTGGTTCGGATATCAACTATGTATTTGAAGAAATGGCAAAGGCATTCGGATTTCGTGGGTTTGATGATATTTTTAAAGAATTTTACGGGAACAAATACCAGACTTTTCAGTTTAGACGGCCCGGCTTTTTTGCCGGAGGATTTGTTTTTACAGGTCCGTTTAATAAAGGCGGACAAGGTCAACCGGCATTCCCGTCGGCGGGCAAGCTCGGGAAAATCTCTAGATTTATTTTAAAACAAATCGGCGGAATTGAACTGGCGGAAAAGGGAAAGGACATTGAAGATGTGATTCACTTGACCCCCGAACAGGCACTCCAGGGGGGGCCTTATGCATATTTTTTACGAAAAAAATCCAAAAAACTGGTTGTGAAGATACCATCGGGAGTCAAAGAGGGGCAGCGAATACGGCTTGCGGAAATGGGTGAGGATGGAAAAGGCGGAGGAACACCGGGAGATCTTTATTTAAAAGTTCAAATCAAAAGACCGCTCATTCAAAAAATCAAAAAGTCCATTGCCGATTTTCGCAAACGGTAACTCAGTGGCACGTTTTTAGGAGGGTTTTTCAAAGGTCTCACTCCTGCCGCTTTGAGCTTTCTCCCGCGCTTAACCCTCCCCTTTCAAACCGATCTTGTCGGCAACTTCCCGCATACCCATAATCGTATCCGTAATTAACTCCGTCAGCTCTACGCCCAGCATTTTTGCGCCTTTCTCAATAATGGACCGATCGACGCCGGCGGCGAATCGTTTATCCTTCCATTTCTTTTTTACGGATTTGGCCTTCAGGTCCATTACACTTTTTGAAGGGCGGACAAGAGCCGTTGTCACCACCAGACCCGTGAGCTCATCAATGGCGTAAAGCACCTTTTCGAGTTCCGTTTCCGGCTCAACATCCGAGCAAATCCCCCAGCCGTGACTGATCACTGCACGGATATATTCCTGGGGCCAATTATTTTTTGTTAAAATTTCTTCGGTTTTGCGGCAGTGTTGTTCGGGAAACTGCTCATAATCAAGGTCATGGATCAGACCGATAATCCCCCATTTTTCCTCGTCTTTTTGTCGTTTGCGGGCAAAATACCGCATCACGCCTTCCACTGCCAGTGCGTGTTTGATAAGACTTTCATTTTTATTGTATTGGGTGAGAAGGTCAAAAGCCTGCTCACGGGTTGGAATGGTTACGTTCATGTTTCGTCTCCTGGATTTTTGGGTTTCAAATCGAACCGCCAAAAACTATATTCATAAATTTTGTCCATTGTAAATACCGATCCGAGAAAATTCCTTGACATGTTTTTTAATATCCTTTAGGAAATCGTCATCAGGTGCCCGTAAAGGGCTTAATAGGGAATCCCGTGAAAATCGGGAGCGGTCCCGCCGCTGTAATCCCGGCCTTTTTTTAAAAAGGAACCTTTTTAGCAAATATATGCCACTGTTCCGATGTATCGGAGTGGGAAGGCCGCTAAAAAGGCGGGAGAGTCAGAAGACCTGCCTGGAAAAATTACCGCGCCTTTGCGAGGTGACGATGGTGATGCGGTTTTGGTAAAAGGGTTAAGCAAACTGGGTGCAGCCCTTCAGTCTTTTTCAAGATTGAAGGGCTTTTTTTATGAAATGTATCGGGTATACCCGGCGGGACTGAAAAAAAGAAAAAGGAGGTGAGACACATGAAAACCGGACTTATTGTTTACGTTGTCGGAACAGAGCCTGCCGATTGGGATGCAGTATCAGAAGTGAAAACCATCAGGAAAAACAGTCACGCGGACCTTGTTGAGATCATTACCGGCAAATCGGGCCATTTTGATGTTTCAGATGCCTGGTGGTCCCTTTTAACCAAAGGGATGAAGCGAGTAATATGCAGGATTGGTGAATTTAACCCAAATGGACATCTAATACTCCGGGACCGGCAGCTTTGTCTGTGCGGATAGAAAAGGACGTTTATCAAACACGGGTAGTATTACTAGCGAACAGACAGGGGTAACCGTAACAAAATTATCTTCAAATAATGGATCGGAAGTGACCCCGGTCGGGTATTTTTCTCGATCGGGGTTTCAATAGATATCATAGAGTTCAGGTCTTCTATTGGGTAAAAAATATCGCATCCGATGACTTCTGACCCGGTTTAATGCTTCAAATTTCAGATCCGTAACCGTCAGACTTTCCGTATTGCTTAGATTCTCTTTTATAATGTTTCCGGATGGCCCGATGATCACCGAGATGCCTGGGAAAGAGAGTCCTTTTTCATTTTCTCCGGTTTGATTGCAGGCAACGAGAAAAAGACTGTTATCAAATGCCCTTGCCGAGAGATGACGCATCCATGACATGTATTTTTCTTGAGGCGTTCCTCTTGGGGATGCATGAGGTATAAAAATCAGGTCGGCACCATTTATGGCCATGTGGGTGGAGAGTTCAGGAAAATGGGAATCATAGCAAAGCTGTATGCCGAATTTGACACCGCAAGCGTCAAAGAGTGGGATTGCGTTGCCGGGTGTAAAAATGTCCTTTTCGGGAGGAGCGATATGCAGCTTTCGATAGACGCCGACAAACCCGTCGGGTTTGGTGACCAGGTGGCTGGAATACGTGCGGCCGATATCATCCTTTTCAACCATTCCCGCCAAAATGACAATGTCTTGGGATTTGGAAAAATTAATAAGCTGCCGGGTTACGGGGCCGGGAACGGATTCCGCTGCCTGTTTAATTTCTTCGAGATTACTGTATCCGGTAATATTCAATTCAGGAAAACATACAAGATCGGCCCCTTCCTTTTTTGCCGACTTTATCCATTGAACCATGGCGTCGAGATTTCGGCGGACTTCTCCGACAACTGAACGAAAGATCACGGTTGCGATACGGATATCTTCCATCGTTGAATCCGGATAATCATCAAAGGTCGAAATGTGCCTTGATTTTATACATTTTTGTTGCAGGCAAATTCAAAATATCTGTTACGCCGGTTTTTTTAGAGATCTTTTCAAGATTGTCGACGATTTCACTCATGGATTGGGCGATAAAGGTGAACCAGATGTTATACTGATTATCCCGCAGATAGTTGTGGGTTACCCCTGGATAGCGGTTAACGGTTTCGGCGAAACCATCAATCTTATCTTTCGAGACTTTTGCCGCACAGAGTGTACTCACAAATCCTAATTTTTCAGGTGCGAAATTGCCGCCGATTCGGCGTATAATTCCTTTTTTCTTAAGTCGTTTAAGCCTGTTGATCACTTTTTTCTCTGAGAGATTTAGATTTCGGGCAATTGAAAGATAGGGACGTTTGGTTATGGGAAAATTGGATTGAACACGATTAAGTATCGTCCGATCTATTTCATCGATTGGTTCATCGATTGGCGGCATGGGTTACTCCTGAAAATTTTCTTTGATTAATCGCACGTGGACCTTCCTGGTTCGAGGGCCGTCGAACTCACAGAAAAATATGCCCTGCCACGTACCCAGCACCAGGCGATCATTCTCTACGGCGATCAGCTCTGAGGGCCCAATTAGCGTGGATTTTACATGGGCCGGAGAGTTTCCTTCCAGATGACGATATCCGGCCTTCCAGGGAACAATGCTATTGAGGACCATCAGAATATCATCTTTTACGCTCGGATCGGCACTTTCATTAATGGTTATTGCAGCGGTTGTATGCGGTACATAGAGCATGCAAAGTCCCCGGCCGATTCGGGAAGCAGTAATTATATCCTGTATTTTAGAAGTAATATCGATGAGTTCTGTACGATTTTTTGATTTAACGTTACAAATCACGTCATCTCTCCATTGCACAAAAAAAGCCCTGCCAAAATGCAGAGCTTTTTTTGCCAAAATGGGGTGCAAACAATATACTTTTTAATTAGACACATCCTGTGGGTTTCGGAAGACCGGCCATTTTACATGCTCCCTTTCCGGGTCCTGACGGGAACAGTTCATAAATATGTTTCAGCTTAAAACCGGTGACTTTTGAGAGAATACGAACCATGGGAGCAATCCCATTTTTTTCATAGTATTCCTGAAGAACTTGGATCACTTTCTTGTGCTCGTCATTTAATTCTTCGATTCCTTCTTGGTGTTTTACCCATTGTACCCATTCTTCACACCAGTTTTCATAGCTGTCGATAAAGCCGTCTTCATCTACGGTAAATGTCTTTCCCATGTACTCGACTGTTGCCATTCAAAACCTCCTTTTTACTGTATTTATTTTTATGGCGTTCTGCCTATACCTTTTAAAATAGACTTAAAACAATTATCCGATTGATTTGTCAATGTCAATATGAAAAATAGAAATACTTTTTATTTAATTCAGATCATTCAAAAGGAGTTTACCGGATTGAATATCAACATCGATTTTCCTTGAGAAGCGATTGAAAATCCTATAGATTATAACTGTTTCAAAAGGTAGAAAAGGGCATTTTCGATGGAATCCGAGACGATTCGGCCAAGCGTCATTGTCATATGCGGACCCACGGCTTTGGGAAAAACATCCGCAGCCATTGAGCTGGCGGAAATCTTCGGCGGCGAGATCGTCGGCGCCGATTCAATGCAAATATACCGGCATATGGATATCGGCACCGCCAAACCGACCGAAAAGGAACAGGCGCGGGTCAAACACCATATGATTGATATTATCGATCCGGATGAACGGTTCGATGCCAGGCAATATGCAACCATGGCCCGTGAAGCGGTTGAAGCGCTGCATCACCGGGCTAAAGTCCCC
>JARRRC010000199.1:2840-9474 GCA_037381105.1 Desulfobacterales bacterium | reverse complement strand
TGTTATCGCGTGTTTATTTGCCGCCTCAAAGGAAAATGGATTGCCGGATATTGACGATGTTGAGATTTTGGAACTATTTTCATCCAAAATACAAAAGGTATAGCGGTTACGATTCGATTCGGAAACGTCTTAACTTAAATTGATAAGTCATTTAATTTTTTATCAATAACCATTATCTTCATTCCAGGTTTCAGTCGAACATACACTCCTTCTTGTGTCATGATTCCCAATTCATGGTGACCGCAGCAATCGCACGTTCGTGCGGTCACAATTCCTTCTGTGGATTCTTTTTGACCCTCTTTCTCGTCCATTGATTACTATCCTTTTCCATGTCTAATTTTGAATTCTTAATTTTAAATTTTGAATCTGTATATTGGGTTTCCTTTGTTTCATTGGTTAATAGTACATGCGAATTGTGATCGGTGAACTTTGAACTGTGAATAGCGGGTTGTTTATTCAGTATTATTGAAGTTCAACGGTTCTTCGGTCACGCTGTTTCCGACTTCCGACGTCAGACCTCCGACTTCTGTCGCTTTCCCCTTGATCCTTTCAGCTTTGAGCCTTGAGCTTTCAGCCGTGCGCCCTGCGCCTTTAGCATTGAAGTTTGGATCTTCCTGTGTTAAAAAAACCTGATGTATCTTTAACAAGATCAACCCGAATTTTTCACATTTCGATACACTCATCAAGTAATATTCGGGTGAATTTATCATATTTGAAATAGAGGTAGATTTATGGAGGAGCAAGCATCACCCGCCGCTGTTTGGATTAGAGTCTCATCATGGATTTTGATCCTCGCCGGCCTTTATATCACCAGCCTTTACAATTATCTTCTTTTTCACAGCCTGGTTGAGATATTTAGCGTACTCATTGCTTTTGGTATTTTTGTGATCGCTTGGAACTGCCGGCGGTTTATGGATAATTTCTACTTCCAATTTTTAGGCATCGCATATCTGTTTATCGGTGGCCTAGATCTCATCCATGCATTGGCTTATACAGGCATGGGAGTATTTCCCGGACATCATACCAATCTGGCAACACAATTGTGGATTTCCGCACGTTATATGGAAAGCATTTCTCTTTTGATTGCACCGATTTTCATTTTTCGAAACATAAAAAGGCGTTACATATTTTTTACGTATTTTTTTGCGTCATCCTTTATCTTGGCGGCCATTTTTTATTGGAAGATTTTTCCCGTCTGTTTTGTTGAAGGCGTTGGGCTGACCAGCTTCAAAAAGGTCAGCGAATACATCATCTCATTCGTTCTCGTCGGTGCCATTGTCTTTTTGTTTAGCCATAAAAGAGACTTCGATAAACATATCTTTCGGCTGTTGACGGCATCCATGGTCCTGACAATATGTTCTGAATTAACTTTTACATTCTACATCAGCGCCTATGGATTTTCGAATATTGCAGGACATTTTTTAAAGGCGATATCCTTTTATCTCATTTATAAAGCCATTATCGAATCCGGTCTCTTAAGGCCATACAGTCTTATCTTCAGGAGATTGAAACAGCGCGAAGAAGAACTTTACGATTTTAATCTCGAGCTGGAAAAACGGGTTGAAAAAAGGACCGTCGAGTTAAAAAAGGAAATCAATGTTCGAAAACAAGCTCAAAAAGAGCTTATAAAAAGCAAAACCATGCTTCAATCCGTCTTTGACGGCATTGCAGAACCGCTGCTTCTCTTGGATAAAAATCTGACACTAAAAATACTCAACAATTCCGCCATTGAATACTACGGGATTAATAGCCTGGATGCCTTGGGGAAACCCTGTTATCGCGCATTCAGGGAAAGATCTGATCCGTGTGAAGAATGTATTATTGCTTCAGCGGTTTCCGAAGGCCGTATTGATGATTTTGAACGCAAAGGATTCATGAATCCCGAGAGAATTGAGCGGGTTGTGATATATCCGGTTAAAAAGAAAGCCGGTGAAGATAAGTCTGCCATCATCCGCATCAGTGATATAACGGAATCAAAGATGTTGGAAAGGAAGCTCATACAGAATGAAAAAATGGCTTCCCTCGGCGTGCTCGTCTCGGGGATTGCTCATGAAATCAACAACCCGAACAATTATATTTCCGTCAACATACCGATCTTGAGAGAATACTTAAATTTCATGATGCCCATCGTCGACAAATACGCCGGAAACCACCCGGACCTGGAAATAATGTACATGACTTACCCTGAATTCCGCGAGGATATTTTTGAACTTTTGGACAATGTTCAGCATGGGTCCAGGCAGATCAAATCGATCGTTCAGGACTTAAAGGCATTTTCAAGGACATACGATGATAAAAAGGTTGAAAAAATTGATCTTAAGCCGGCGATTGAAAAAGTTATTTCGTTTTGCAGGGTCAAGATTGAAAGAAACGTAAAATCCTTTAACATTCATATACCGGAAAACTTGCCCGAGATACCGGTTGAATCTCAATTATTGGAGCAGATATTGATTAATCTTTTAATCAATGCCGCCCAGGCGTTTGATCAACCGGCTGATGAAAATTCGATGGTCAGCCTGTCTATTTTTGCGGATGATATTAAAGAAAATCGATTGATCATCGAGGTCTGCGATAACGGCAGGGGGATGGACGAAAAAACAATGCAGAGAATATTCGATCCTTTTTTTACCACAAAGTCTTTGGAAGGAGGAACCGGCCTCGGCATGTATGTTGTCCATAATCTTATTGAAAAAATAGGGGGACAGATTGAAATTGAAAGCAAGCCGGGGCAGGGGAGTCATTTTAAGGTCATTTTGGATATCGGAACTTAGCGGAGGTCGTTTTGGAAAGCCGAATCATAGCGATTGACGACGATCAGACCTTTCTCAGAAGCATCAAAAGAAGCCTAGTCACTTCCGGCTTTAAATTCATAACCCTTGAAAGCGATTCCAAAAGAGCCGCTTCAATTTTCAGAAAAGGCCAAGCCTTTGATATCGCCCTGATCGATGTATCTATGCCCGGCATGGAAGGTCTTGAGCTGCTTGAAGAGATAAAGAACAACAGCCCTGAAACGGAGTGCATTATGATTACAGGTCTTGATGAAGCGGAGACCGCAGTCAGAGCAATGAAGATGGGGGCCTATGATTATCTGGTAAAACCGGTAGAAAGGGATGATCTCATATCAACCATCAACCGTGCCCGGGAAAGAAAACGGCTGTTTAATATTGCGGACCTCGGCAAAGGAACCCATTCGCTTGAATTTTTGCACGAAGATGCGTTTAAAGGAATTGTGACGGGATCGACAAGTGTATTAAGAATATTAAAAGAAGCCGAACTCCATGCGATCAGCGATGTTCCCGTATTGATTACCGGAGAAAGCGGCACCGGCAAGGAACTGCTTGCAAGAGCCATTCATGCCGCAAGCCCCAGGGCAGCATCCGTGTTTACGCCGGTCAACATGGCTTCGCTGAACGCCGCCCTGTTTGACGCTGAATTCTTCGGCCACACTAAGGGCGCTTTTACAGGGGCGGAAAAAGACCGGCCGGGTTATCTGGAGCATTCGAATAGGGGAACGCTGTTTTTGGATGAAATCAGCAACCTGCCCATAGAACTTCAGGGAAAGCTGCTCAGGGTACTGCAGGATGGCGAATACCTGAAACTCGGTACTGATGTTCCCCGGAAAACAGATGCTCGCTTTATTGCCGCAACAAATGAGGATCTGGAAAAGCTGATGGCCAAAAAGCTGTTCCGCAGGGATTTGTACTTTCGTCTTAAAGGCGGATGGCTCCATTTGCCGCCATTGCGTGAAAGAAAAGAGGACATCCCGTTGCTGGTGAACGATTTCTTAAACGAGTTTCTGGGGGAAGATAAGAATCCGGGAATCGAAGAAGATGCCTTGTCAATGCTTTTTGATTATGATTATCCGGGTAATATTAGAGAACTCAAATCAATGATCAAATCGGCCGTGAACCTCTCCCAGGGACGAAAGATTTCAAAAATATTTCTTCCTGATACGATTCAAAAACAAAAACCAAAGAAAAAAGCAATGCATCAGCCGGGAACGGAACCGGCGGTTTCCCTTGCCCAAATGGAAAGATCCTATATCCTGAAAGTCTACCGCCGGACCGGGAACAACAAGTCCCAAACCGCAAGACTTTTAGGCATTGCCTTGAATACCCTCCGAAAAAAACTGAACGACTACGAGATAGAATAATAAGTGTTTAGATCGTTAGGATGGTTTAGATCGTTGGGATCGTCAAATCGTCAAATGGTTGATTCGTTAAATGGTTGTATTGGTTTTGTTAGTTGTATTGGTTTTGTTAGTTGAAAATTTCTTGACTGTTGTCATTTTTCTTTTCGGAACTTAGTTTTTTATAACAACAAATTAAACAAATCAAACTAATCCAACAAATTAAAAAGCTTGCTTGTCCTTCAATCCTTTACCCTTTATCCCTTTCCCTATATCCTATTCTCTGAACGCTGAACACCGAACACAGTCGTCTGTCGTCTCTCGTCATAGCGAAGCGATCATCCTTCCGGGGCGTAAACCCTATGGGCCGGAGGCCCTCGGTCTTCGTTCATCTGGTCAATTTCTGGTAGTCAATTATTGCACAGTTTGAATATAATGATTTGACAATATTAATGATATTTCATTCGGATGTTCAATTGCTGCATACCGGACCCGATTGTTCCTGCCTTTTCACACCCTGTCATTTCGGCTCATTACCACCTCCATCCTATTGATATCCTACAGTTTATTATCTTGAACACAATATTTTTTTCCAATTGGCATGTTTTATGCTCTCAAAGTGCGAATAATGCACAGGGCAATACGTTTAAAAGGAGAAAGGTGTCAACCATGAATTATGCCGGCAAGATCCATGGTCAATCCAACTACCGTCAATTCGGAGATCATAGCAGCCTGCCGTATAAGATTTTTTCTCCAAGAATAATCGCCCGAGACAGAAAGATGAAAGATGTGTTTCGGCAGATTATCAATGTTGCCGAATATGATTATCCTGTTCATCTTTACGGTGAAACCGGCACGGGCAAGGAACTCGTTGCCGAGGCGATTCATAAGGCCGGCCCCCGCAGAAATGGTCCTTTTGTACCTATCAATTGCGGCGCTCTTCCCGAAAATCTAATTGAGAGTGAGCTTTTCGGACATGTCAAAGGCTCTTTTTCCGGTGCAATCCGTGACAGAAAGGGACGATTTGAGCTGGCCGACAACGGCACAATATTTTTAGATGAGGTGGCCGAATTGTCAAAGCGCATGCAGGCGAAGCTTTTGCGTTTTCTTCAGGATGGAAAATTTGAAAGGGTCGGCGGAGAGAAAACAGTTTCCGTAAGTGTAAGAATTATCAGCGCGACCAACAAGGACCTTAAAAAAGAGATGAAGAAAAACAGATTCAGGGATGATTTGTATTACAGGATTAAAGTAGTGCCGTTTCATCTTCCGCCTCTTCGAGAGCGCAAAGGCGATATCCCACTGTTGGTTGAACATTTTTTGGAACAGGCCGTTAAACAGTATAACCGGAGCCCGGTTGTGATTTCAGATGAAGCTATGGCATTTTTCAAAAAATATCCATGGCCGGGAAATGTTAGAGAGCTTCAGAATGCCGTTCAATATTCTTTTGTCAAGAGCATTGGTTTTGAAATAACACGCGATGATCTTCCGATGGAGATTAAAGAAACCTGCTTTTTCATGAATAAAAAGGAAAAGAGCGTCTCACGAAAACTCGATGTTGAGCGCGTTGGATGTGCAATGCAAAAAACAGGGGGAAACAAAGCCAAAGCTGCAAGGCTCCTCAAAGTCGGGCGGGCAACCCTTTACAGATTTTTTAATGAAAATCCTGATCTGCAGGAAAGTTACGGCACATAGGTTGATCAAGGAATTTGGCCCGCATATTTCATAAACAATTTATCGAAACGCTAATATTAAAAATAAGCCATGAAGATATATGGAAAATAAGGCATGAAGACGATCCTTATTGTTGATGACAAGAGCGTGCAGCTTAAAACCTTAAGAAGGGCTTTGAAGATCAAGGGATACCGAGTGGTTGAAGCCATGAGCGGCAAGCAGGCTCTTAGGCATCTGGAAAAGGACGAAGCCATTGATTTTGTGTTAACCGATTATGCCATGCCGGAAGTCAACGGAATAGAGCTTTTGCAGATGATTCGCAAAAACAATAAAACCATACCCGTCATCATCATGACGGCTTACGGTGACAAGGATCTTGTAATCGAGGCCATGAATCATCGCTGCGACGGATTTATAGACAAGCCCTTTGATATGGATGAACTGTTGGGCCTCATTCAACGATACGATCCTTGACTCCGGCATTGCGTGAACGATTGAGAAGGGAAATATAATATTAATAAATTAAAAGGAGGGATTGTTATGATTGCTTCACCATGTAAAAATTGCCCCAATGAAAATCTGCCGAAAGAAAAATGTATCAAAGATTGTCAAATGTTGAGCGCCATACAGGAGTTGGAATCATCTTCTGAAAAATTATATGAGGGCTGCGGAATAGACTATACCGAAGAGTATGGTTTCAGTATCCCGCCATCGCTCGGTTCAAATCCTTACGGCCATTCCTATCATTCAGGCTACTGATTAAAATCCGGCCCGGCTGAAAAAGTCTGGCGTTATCAAACAGGGACATCACATCAAAATCTCGGGATTCCCTCA
>JARRRC010000199.1:0-2815 GCA_037381105.1 Desulfobacterales bacterium | reverse complement strand
ATGAAAAATAATAACGGCGCTATGGGGGTGAACTGCTGATGGAAAAATTATTCAAAACAATATTTGAAGCATTTCCTGAAAAATCGATGATTGTTTTTAAAGCCAAGTGCTCCGACTGCTCAGACGGAATAGTTATTCATGTGATTCCCACCTCAGAAGGGTTTGGATTGTTGGGCGGCGCTTTTGTTGAATGTTTAAGTGGCAAGTATGCCGCTAAATGTCCTGATTGTTATAAAGTCAATTCCAAAATGGTTGAATACTATCGTGCAAATCCCGATATTTTGCCGATATTTGGTAAAAAAGAGATCTTGAGTTCTATATGGTAAGCATATGAAAGGAGGAGGTAAGAATTATGAAAAATAATAATTTCAACATGGTAGACCCTGGTATTTTTAATCCCGCGCATCATTACCGGCATCTCCCCGACCGTTTTAAATGCGGTACGGAAATAGAAAGACAATGTTATTTAGTCATAGACAGCATGGTCATCCAAGCCTTGCCTGCCCCGAATAGTGAGCGTCAGAGCGTTTTGGCCCTGCCTGAAGAACCTTCGGAAGCGTTTGAAATGAACTAAAGCCCGACCCCTTTAAAACCTCTTTTTTCCCCCGGGCTTTAGGCCTTAGCCAGAATACTTGCCACAAAGGCTCCAAGACACAAAGGATTTATTATTATTTTTTTGGTCCCTTAGTGACAGGGAGAATTCTTTTTATTTTCCTGTTTGGCTGCATCCCACCTAACTATCGACGGACAAGTACCGCAGGGTATATCCGCCTTTGGCGGGCTTGTCCGCCTCCGCTTTATGATTTGATTGTAAAAAAGATCTTTACATTGGCCGACTACTGGAATAAATTTTTATTGAGCTGAGCGTTTTAAATTTTGAAAGGAATCGAAATTCATTTACTTTCTAATGAATTCATCAATTTATATTTTAAAATTTAAAACCATACGGGATTGCCGATCTTATTGCATCTACTGCGTCAGATTTTGTTCCGCATAGCTGACTTTAGCGAAACAAAATCTTCCTTGTATCTCCGGCAACCTCGACAATCGCTCAAATTAGGTTTTTAAAGAGGTGCCACTGTTTATTTTGGCGCAGTAAGGTAATGTGCCGGTGAGATCTTCCAGCCTGATTCATCAAAGGCTTATCCGCAATAAACCATAGAGAAGCCTTAATACAAGCAGTGAGGGCCGGTTGAGACAGTGCCTTCAGAGAGACGATGGTGGGTATGGTGCTCAGGGCCTATCAGGGGGCGGCAGGTTTTGCCCGAAAATTGGCTTTCAGAGCTTAAAAAAGGAAAAGAGTTTAAATGGGATAGCGGTCCATGTGGATTGAATCTGACCCGGATATTTCATTTAGGATTCAGGTTGCGGGACAAAAAAGCAATGCCTGAATCGAATTCCACATCCCTGAAAGCCGGCAAAAAGGTTACTTTCGCCGGTGTCTTGGTGAATACCTTTTTAATTCTCCTCAAGCTGATCGCCGGGATTGTCGGCAAAAGCCAGGCCTTGATTGCAGATGCGGTCCATTCCTTTTCAGATCTCTTTACCGACGCCGTGGTATTGATCGGTCTCAAAATCAGCAATAAGCCTCCTGACAAGACACACCATTTCGGCCATGCCCGCCTTGAAACACTGGCATCCACCATTGTCGGAATTGCCCTGATCGGAACGGCCCTGTACATCGGCATCGATGCTTCTTTAACGATCTATCATCACACTGAATACCATCCGACGATTCTGGCATTGTTTGCTGCCGGCGTATCGGTTTTATTCAAAGAAATTTTGTATCATTACACCAAATATATCGCACGGCGAATCAAAAGCCAGTTAATTTTAGCCAATGCATGGCATCACCGATCAGATGCCCTGTCATCGGTGGCGGTCTTTGTCGGAATTGCAGGAACCCAAATAAACCCCTCGTGGCATATCCTCGATGCCTATGCAGCGCTTCTCGTATCTTTTTTTGTGGTAAAAGTCGGTTTGGAAATTTTAAGAGATGCCTTGCGCGAATTCGTTGATACGGCTCCCCCGCCTGAAGTCATTCATAAAATAAAACAGTGTGCATTGTCCGTGGACAGCGTCGTCGACATGCATGACCTTCGCGTGCGAACTTCCGGAGGCCTCTATCAAATGGAAATACATATTGTTGTCGATGGCCGACTGACCGTTTCAGAAGGGCATAAAATTGCAAAAACCGTGGAAAGTTGTCTGGTTGAAGATGTTGGCAACTTCAGCCGCATCATCATTCATGTGGACCCGGAGATGGAAAATGGAAAAGAGGACCAAGGATTAAGGGGAAAGGATTAACAGTTGATAATAATCCAAACGGCCTAACTATTTAACCAAATCCGACGCGTGCCGATTCATGCTCGCTGCGGCAATGGTACCGAGTATGATACAACCGCCGAGTATCGTTCGCCATGCCGGGATTTCGCCGAGAAGGACAAGCGCAAAGAGGATGCCGTAAACCGGTTCGAGACATGCGGTGATGCTCGCCAGTTGTGTCTTGATGTGAATGAGACTTTTGATGAAAAGGACATGAGCGACAGCCGTACAGAAAATCCCAAGAACGGCCAAAAGAAGCAAATCCATGGGCCGGATGGAAAGATTTTTAATAAACAGCAACGGCAATAATGTGATAAATGCCACCCAGTTTTGATAACAGGCGAACAATATGGGAGAATAAGTGCCGACGTATTTTCGATTGAGTATGGATAAAACGGCGAATGTGAACCCTGATATAATGCCCCAACATGCGCCCTGGGTGATATGATTTCTAAAATCAAAAGACGGAACCACCAGAATCAACCCTAAT
>JARRRC010000198.1:0-7570 GCA_037381105.1 Desulfobacterales bacterium | reverse complement strand
ATATGTTGGTTTATTCGTCATTTGAAAATCCTTAGAAAACTAAATAGGTCCATAACTTTTATATCCTTGACAACAGTTTATAGACCCTGACACATCGTACAGGGACTTACATAAATCATCAGACTGAAAGAAACTGATCGGAGATGCTTTGCTGGTAGAATAAGAAATGGCTCATAATGGAAGTATATGAGGTACAGGTCGTTTTTAACAAGAGGATCAGCTATATATACTTATAACAATGAATTTTTCGTGTCAAATGATAAATTGTTTATAATTCTAAATAGATAGTTGCAAAATTGTGTTATGAATTGATGGAAAAAACCGATAGAAACTGAAGGGTGGGTTAGATTACAGATAGCTATCCAGTATCACATAAATTAGGGAACTTTCAGGACGTTGGTGAAAGATTGACAAATTTTCTCCCGGTTACATAAACTTTTCAACTTTTCACCAACGTCCCCCTTATCCCAATCAAAAATTCTTACTAACCGGATCAACAGTCCTCTGTAAGCTCATTTTGTTCAGCTTTTCAGGACACTCATGTTAGGCATTAGCTCGTCTACTTATTGCGAATAATAGATGCATTGCATTCGTGCATCACACAGCGCCACCAGAGCCACGGGACCAGTACATTGTGGAGATCAGTTCGCCACTTAAAAGCATGGTGGTACGTCGAACACATACGCATCCCAAAGAGAAAAGCAAAAGAAAGGTAATGTAACCCAAAGAGAACCATCATAGATGGATAAAACCTATTCTTAGTTCTATCCATTTCAAGGCGAAACCATACCAGTAGCCTGCTAATTAGCATGCGAGGGCGTGGCTATCGTCATGCCATGACGCCGGAAGACATTCATCATCTTCGCAGGGTCGGGCGGGCCGCCCTTGGCAGCACCGATTACTTCGGCAGCTTCACGGAAGTACGCGGGGCCCATTATCGCAGGGGATATGATGACAAGCTGTTTTACATTCTCGCTGCCGAAATTGTCGAAACGGTGAAAAGCACCTCGGGGGATACACAGCGCCTGCCCTGGACCCACCTCGATGGGTTTGCCGTTAACCGTCCAGGTAAGGACACCCTTGATACCATAGAGGATCTCCTCGTAGGCGTCATTCTTGTGGGCCGGCGCCATCAGCTTCTGTCCTGCGGGGACGAAAAATTCGAACACTGAATCATTGCCGTTGGAATCATCGCTCGTAAGCAGGAAATGGATCCTTAACGGACCAATCTTGATGGTTTCTTCTGACGGATTGACTTTTATCATACGCTGCTGCATGGTCATGCCCTCCTTTGAATTAGTTTATCCAATATTTCCGGGATTTGCATCCTCCATAGTTTTAAGCGGAATCTCTGTGGTGTTACAGCAGACATTGCGATATTGGACAAAACGAAACCCGATGCGAACTCAAAACCTATGTTAAAAGTACCTAATCTTACCGCTCTGCAAAACCCGGTTGCTAAGGCCATGGAATTTATAATAATTTCAATTCTATTGAAATAGGTCTCTATTCAGCGCATGATACAGGATGAATTGGAGAACACTACTGGTGGCCGGCGATAAGATGGGTCAGAAGTAGGTTGAAATGTTCTAAGAGTTGAACTGAATAGTATTTAAAACCTATTTGTAAGAAAATATATATCAAATTCTCCAAGTCAATGGAGATGGATTAAAATATGGCAGGTTTAACCGGGGGAAAGATATGCTGTGGATGAGGATCTCCTGCCAATCTTCAAACCATTCACGCCGAAAATTGATATACAGATATCATAAACACAAAACCCCGCCTCTAAGAGAAATGGAGTCTTGATATTCAGTCAATGGCAACTTCTCGGTTACGGGTTATATTCAGGTAAGCTCTTCGTAAGTTAGTTGCCTATATATGTTGCATTAGCCAATCTTTAATAATTTTGCGTCTATCACGAACACAACGAAAGGACGTTAAATCAGGTCTTTCTTTTAATATTTTTAATGCGAATTTATCAATTTCGTTTTTGTCCCTTGATTCTTCAGGTAGTGATAACCATAACTTTATTATTTGAGACTTAGCCACTGATTGTTTCATCCTTGCCCTCCTTATTTGGTGCAGCTTCCCGTGGGGAAGATTATTTTTCAGAATTTTTTATATTATATCATATTTATTTGTCTTTAGACTAAGGCTATACCTAAAAACCACAATGTGGTATGTCAAGTATTTTTCATTTCAGATTGTTTAAAGAATGAATCAAAGGGCTGGGCGCATACGGCTGAAAAGGACTTCCCTGGTACCTGGGCGTGGATAGATTAGGGAGAAAGTGAGAGGTTTGATTTCTGATATCCGAAAACACAAACTGTTTAAAATTACTTTGAGCTTTGATTTCATTGCAGATAGTGCGCCACGAGGCTGCACAAGAGATAGGGGTATGTTGGTCCCTCGGGGTCGGCTTGCAGGAGCAGGCTCCAAAACACCTCAAGCCTGCTTAATTCACATTGCCTTCCTTCCCGTCTTACTCATTTTGATGAATCTATCATCAGATTAATGTCGTCAATGATTTGTTCTGATATATTTGGAAATTTCGGTATAATGTATACTTACTTAATACTTAAAAAATAAACTTAATTTTATAAACTTAATTTTAATAAGGAAAAGGTTATTTAAGATAATTTAATGGTATAGGAATTTCCTTTTTTGAGCCTGTCTTAGGCGGACGTTGGAAAAAATCGCGGAGTGATTTTTTAACTCGACAAATTTATCACCAATTATTTTTAATAGATAAAGTTCCTTATACACGTTTCCGTTATTGTCAAATGAAGTAATACCTGTTACCCCCTTGAAGCTTAGAAAATTCATTATTTCATCTTTAAGCTCGCTTCTGGATTGAATATCACTGCGACTAATTAATTGAAACAACATCATGGCTGAATCGTAGGCTACTGCCTCAATGAATCCGGGTTTCTCACTGAAAGTTTCTTCAAACATTCCGACAAAATCCTTCACCTTTTGTGAATCGCTTTCAGCAAAAAAACCATCAACCATTATAGCGCCCTGAACAAATTGTTTCGCCATCTCGATTAGCCGGTCGGAATGCCAAAGGTTGGTTCCGAGAAGATTCACATCCACAATATCATAAAAAGCAAGCTGGGGTATGATGAGACCTGAGGTCTTTGGTCCATCGGGGATAAAGATGGCTTCAAAATCAATTATAGGTTTAGGCTGTTTAAATGTTGAGCGTGCCTCTTTATTTTTTGGATATTCCGGTATTTCATTTTTAAATTTTACTAGGTTTTTAATTGGTTCCTCAAAATCCGTTTGATCCGGATCGTATGGTTCAATCGCAACAACATCTCCTCCATAAGCCATTACTTTATCCTGGAACAGAGCCATAAAGCTTGTCCCATACTCGTCATCGGGATAAAGAATAGCGAAACGGCTTAGGCCAAGCACATCTATTGCATAAGATACTATTGCCTCTACCTGCATTTTAGGAGTAATGAAATTCCTGAAAACATAATCCCCAATCTCTGTGGTGTTGTCTTTCTGGCTCAGAGTAATTATGGGTATCCTTTTTTCTTGGGCTTCCAAAGCTGCAGCTTCGAGAGCGTGAGCAGTTAAAGGTCCGATGATAGCCCCAACACGTTCTTCAGACAATTCCTTTACAGCCAGAGCAGCTTGGTCAGGATCGGATTCTGTATCTTTTACAATCATTCTAATTTGAAGGTGGTTGCTTTGGGAATTATATTGAGCCAGAGCAAGCTTAATACACTTCAATATCTTGTCACCAAAAATTTGATAAGGACCGCTAAGCGGAAGTAAACATCCCAGGGTATAATGTTTAAAGGTAAACTTTTCATTGATTTCTTGGATTAAATTTTCTGCCTGTTGCTTTCTTTTATGCCCTGGAAATCTTTCGATAAACCACGTTAACAGGCTAACAGCATCTTCGTATTTTTCCCCCTCGATTTTACTTAGCCCCAGCCGGCAAACAAGATCCCCCGCAGGCAGCCTATCTTCAAAGCGTGTTAAAAGAGATATCATAGCTACTGCGTCGACCTCATTTGCGGCCGATTCTATCTTATAAATTATGCCTTCTTTTTCCTGATCCTCAGCATATTTATACGCCATGAGATAGCAATCTGCGGCATCCAGCGGCGACCCACTGGCCATATACGAATCACCAAGAAGCATATATGTTCTGAGAGTGTGAACCCTGGAAGCGGTGCTTTTAAGAACTCCGGTTGCCTGTCTGATCACTTCTTCGTAGTTACCTTCGTTAAAAAAAGTTGTAAGAATTTCAACTCTGGCGTCCAAAACAAGCAGGCTGCCCGGAAATTCGGCAATCAGGCCTTGGTAGATTTTGCGTGCTTCACCATTCTTTCCCAAAGTTGAATTGATTAGCCCTGTTTTCATCAGAGCTTCAGCGGCCAAATGTCCATTAGGAAAACGTAAAAGATATTCATTGTATATTTTCGAGGCTTTGTCGTAGTTTTTCCGTTGAAACATTATTTCAGCCTTTGAAAAAAACTCATTTCCAAGATGTAACATTATAGGTTCTGGTGGGGGAATCGGTTTTGCTCCACAGGCCCAAAAAGAGAAGATGATAATAAAGATTAAAATTCTGTTGGCTTGATTGTATAGGAATTTCATTTTTTTAGCGGCAGAGTCCCGTCCAGGGCGGGATTGTAAAACTTGATAGTATAGGAATTTGCTTTTTTTGTATCAATTTAGCTTTATTTTTTACGAATTTATCGCAGTAATAAACTGCAAAAAACGTGCACAATCTAATATATTACCATTTTTAAAATGTTAAAATCATTAGATGCCAAATAGTTATCATAATGTTAAAATTACAGGTCAATAGTATTTGACAATCCCTATTAAAGAATATGTTATTTTTTCGTCAGAATTTACATTATTTTTGCTATATATTAGAAGAAAGAAAAACCGAAAAGTCTCAAAGGATATGACACATGGATCTGATAAGTCTATGGAAAGTTATTTGAACATTATTCGAAAGCACAATATGTTGATATTAGTGTTTAAGAAGGGAGATTGAAGGTTTCGATAGTGAACCTTCAATTCCCAAAAAGTGAGGATCGCTGATATCAGAAAACACAATATTCTTGAAGCAACTAAAACCGGTTATTAATTGCAGATATTTAAGGTGTAGATAACGCTGCTAACCAGCCTTACGGCTTTTTTGCGTATATAACTGGAAGCTCTCGTTTGCCGACCTAAATGGATAATATCCAAACTCAATCATCCTCCTCCACATGATGGCCTGGTTTTATCGTGAATCCTTCTTTTTGACTTTATAAGGAAATTTGATATATATCGTTGTACCCTGCATCGGTTTTGATTGAACCGCCATTTTGCCTTTAAGCAACTTGACCCTTTCCTCCATGCTTCGAATTCCCATTCGTTTCTCTTTTGTCAGGTTTGTCAATCGTTTCTGCACATCAAAACCTCTGCCGTTATCTTCTATGCGAAGGATGATGTTAGGCGATGCTGAAAGCAGCCTGATAGACACATGGCTGGCAGCTGCATGTTTTTTGATGTTGGTGAGACCTTCTTGAATCAGACGATACAGGTTGATCTCGGTGTCAAAATCCAGGTTTAAATTTTTCATTCCTACTGGGCTAAAGTCCACGTTGATTCCGATGTTTTCAGAAAAATCATGACAAAAATGAAAAAGCGCCTCTAACAGCCCCATTTCATCGAGAGCAGGCGGGCGTAAATCATATGAGAGATCCCGGACAGCCTCAATGGATTCCTGAAGCGTTATTTTCGTTTCTGAGATTTTTAGCTTAATATCGGGATTTATCTCAGGATATTGATTCAAAAGCAGATCACAATTTATTTTTACCATGGCAAGCTGTTGTGCCACGCGGTCGTGCAGTTCACGAGAAATCATCTGGCGCTCACTTTCCTGGGCCTTCATCAACTCATGGGTGAGGGTATGGATTTGTTCCTCGGCCTGTACCTGTTCGGTGATATTTCTGGTAATCTGGATAAAACTTTCAGGATCGCCCGCTTCATTTTTCAAAGGGACGGAATAGGCTTCCCAATAACTTTCACCCTTTATTCCCTTGGCTTTCGGTTGGTGCATAACCGCCTTTTCAATTCGACCCGTTTTTTTGGACCTTATCATCGGGCATCCTTTGCAGGGCTCATCCCGGCCAACAAAAAGATGATAACAGGTTTTGCCGATCAGGTCTACCGGGGCCATTCCCGATGCATTGATGGCTGCTTTATTGCACCATATGATTTTCATGTCCGCGTCAACATGACGGATCCTGTCGACAGCAGCATCTAATAATGCAGTTTTTTGTGCTTCGCTTTCACGGAGGGCATTCTCCATGTTTTTTCGTTGGGTCACATCGCGCAGTGATCCGATAATTTTTTCCGGAACACCATTTTCATTTTTTGACAACTTTGCACATATAGAGCAATATTTTTGCAGGCCGTTTTTATCTTTTAAGACAATTTCAAAATCAGTGGCTTTACCCTCTTTCGATAGTTTTCTCACAAATTCATCTCTTGTTTCCGGATAGGCATAGAAATTATATACTGATGCTCCTATTAGCTTTTCTCTCGAATATTTGAAAATCTCTTCAACAGAAGGACTTATTTCGAGAATAATACCATCAAGACCGACTTCATAGTAAACATCCTGGATATTCTCAAATATCATGCGATATTTCTCTTCACTCTCCCGTAGCGCCTTTTCTGTCTGTTTTCGTTCCGTAATGTCTCTGATAACTCCGCATACTACATCCCGGTTTTTCAATATAAATGTGCTGGCAGATATCTCCACGGGGAATATCGTGCCGTCTTTTTTCTTGTGGTACCGGACAGGAACCCTTACGAGCTCTCCCTCAAGCGTTTGCCTGATAGAAACATCGGATTTTTCCGGTTCTGCCGTGATGTCTTGATGAATCAACTTCGGGAATTCTTCGCGACTGTAGCCATAAAGGCTCGATGCAGCGTCGTTGACATCTATAAAGCGTCTGGTTTTCGCATCAAAGAGCATAATCGCATCTGATTCGGTATTGAAAATCTGCCGGTATTTCTCTTCACTTTCCCGCAAAGCCTCTTCCACTTGCTTGTGCAGACTAGTATCGGTTATCGTTACTCTAAGCTGGGTGGTATGTTCCTTGACATCCTCAACCAGAATGCATTCCATTCGAGCATGAAATGGGACATTATCTTTCTTTAACAGTTTCAGTTCACAAGTCTGTTTGGCCTTGGTCTCAAAAAGTTTTTTTCGATTAAAGTAAAAATCATCATGAGACTCTCTGGTGATGAATTGAGTGAAAGGCCTTCCGATTAATACACTTCTTTCTATGCCCAGCATCTTTGAAATGGTGAAGTTGGCTTTTAGAATCAGTCCCTTTTCCGATACCGTAATATATCCCACCGGGGCAAAGTCATATAAGTCAATATATGTGTCTCGGGCCGCTTCCAATTCCAGATGGACCCGTCGCAGTTCTTCGTTTTGCATTTCCAACTCAACTTGATGAATATGCAGCTCTTCTATCAATTTATGGGAATCTTGGTATACCGTTTCATTGACGGCATCAGGATTTTTGTT
>JARRRC010000197.1:0-4974 GCA_037381105.1 Desulfobacterales bacterium | reverse complement strand
GATTATTAAATGCAGGATGTTCTCGATGAGAACTGCCGCCCAAGGATCTTCATCGAGGCATGCACAAAATGATCCACAGTTTAAAACCAGCGGAGAACGCTGCGCATTTAAAAAAACCGATGATGCCCGGAAGCTGGTTACCACCAGCAGATGAGTTGGTCGTGTAAAAAAATCTCATCCACAAGATACGACCAGTTCACATCCCCTTCATAAAGGGAAATGGTTTTGTCTCCTTCGCCTCCTGAAAAAGCTGCTATCAACTTCTTTTCCAAATCATCGGGTGCTGACCGAATGATGTTTAACACTTTCTTCATGAATCGCCCTCTAGAACGGGATGATAAGGTCAACCTCTTTGAGTTTGGTCAACATTTCCTCGACAGTTACGGGTTTGAAGCCGTATTTTTCGATATTGGCCGGATGGTTGGAGAAACGTTCCCCTTCCATCTCATTAATAAACTCCATGTTGTCCCGGTAAGCTTCGTCCATTTTTTTAATTTCATGGTTGAGGACATACATTTGAACCGAGGCGGCTTCAAGCAGCAAACCAAGGCTGGTTCTGAGCCCCTCATACTGCTGATCCACATCTTTGATAAGTACTGCGACTTTATCAACGCTGCCCAATTTATCCCCCTTTTTTGATCAGGTATCTCGTATAACCCGCTTCATCAACGTAGCCCAGAAACTCTTCTCCTTGCTTAACGGCGAAATCCGGCATGTCCTTTTTGGATCCCGGATCCGTGCTCCACAATTCGACAATTTGACCCTTTTTCATGCTCTTTAGTTCTTTTTTAACCCTCAGGATCGGCATGGGGCAGCTTAAGCCTCGGCAATCCACCAGAATGTCCGCCTTGATGTTTTCTAAGTCATCCATATTATTGCTCCTTTAAAATGAAATAACGAACTTCTCCGTTTTTGAATTGTAAACGGCAAGTAAATACCAGATAAGAAAAAAAGCGATATAAAAAACCGGCGTCCACGTCCAGCCCAATACGTTAACCACATAGATACCTTTACCCAGAAAAGGTCCCAGAGCGGTATTGGCGACGGCATATTTTGTCACCGGATACACGGTACAAAAACCAACAATTGCCACCCAGACTTTTGTATTGCCTTCACCGGCCCGCCACAAGCCGGAGCTGGCACAGGCTCCTGCGATCACCATGCCCAGTCCGAAAATAAAGCCGCCCAGCAGACTTCCCAACCAGAAGCGGT
This sequence comes from Desulfobacterales bacterium, assembly GCA_037381105.1. Taxonomy (GTDB): domain Bacteria; phylum Desulfobacterota; class Desulfobacteria; order Desulfobacterales; family UBA11574; genus UBA11574. The sequence goes on along the minus strand of JARRRC010000197.1, from coordinate 3,762 downwards.
GGTCGATGCCATGGGTGTCGGGCTGAAAAAAACCGTATTTGATTACCGCCGAACCGGCGCTGTAAATGATCAGGCTCAATATCACCGCCTTGACCATTTCATAATCACCGGTCATAAACGGGTTGCGAAAGGTGCGCTGCAAGCAAAAGCGCGACCTTTGCATAAAAAACCCGACCAAAAGTCCAAAAAAGGCCATCCCGCCGATGACGGTTTTATCAAAGGCCGAATAGACATAAAAGGAAAGACAGATCAGAATATAGATGCCTCCGCCGATATAGGGATAAACCTTGCACCAGTTTATAAGCGGAGTTTTTTTGCAGTCTAAAGGCTTTTGAGTGGGAATTTTCACCGGCCAGTTCAACATCTCCCAAATCAGATATTTAACGCCCAGAATCGAACCGAGTGCAAGTCCGATCATCATCATAAACCCACCCATGGAATATACCCCGACTGCGGTATAAAATCCCCCTTCAATACACCCGTTGGCAAAAGAAGAACCGATTCCCATTAAGGCGCCTCCAATAAACCCTTTGACATACTCGCGTCCGGGTGCACGATAGGTGGTAAATTGATTTTTCATCATTGAAGCACCTGTTGCTCCCAAAATCATCCCGATGTTCATCACAGAGACAGGATGCATCCAGGGAGTAAGGGGCGCCTTCTTTAACCCGACCCATTTTCCAAAACCGAGATAATAGTACAACTGTTGTCCCCAGTTGCCGTAACCCGAGGAAATCCCCCAGGGGTATCGCCACAGAAAAATGAGTATGGCCAGAATGCCCAGTGCAATACCTGCCACCCAAAGGGGCATATCCTGTATGAAAATAAAATTGTAACCTCTTTTGATTTCTCGCCAAATGTCACTGCCCAAACCTGTTTTTTCCAATGGCAAAACCTCCTTCATATTGCTCGTTTCGTTATCATCGGGAAAGTATGTATATCTTCTCGTTCGGTCCTGTTACCAAGGCTCACTGCATGATTTGGAAAATTTTATACTCGCATTTTTGAATCGGGTTTTCCGTTGAAAACTCGACAAAACCGGCAGATCGCGTGCGAAGTCCAACTTTCGAATGTCTATGCATAATTTATACCATTTAAGCGGACAAATGGTCGGCCTTCACTCCTGGTTCAAATTGTGCGTGTCCTCACAAGGGTTTCGTCTGGATCGGTGAGATGAAGATTCTTTTATGTATTTTCGATCCTTTTTGATGTCCAAGAACCTTTCATTGAACAAAATAAAAGTACTTTTGGTATGACCTAAAAATTAATTTTCAATCATTAAACATATCGAACAACATCGGCAGTCCTTAAAGGCAAAGACAATTATTCGTCCTTTCGCTGCGGTCTATATTCCAAATTGGAATCCTATCGATACAATAATCTTATTTCATCAATCCATCGAATGGATTCCATAAAAAAATGATTGGTTTCATCGGCTCTGAATTTTTCTTCGGTCTTGACATCAGGAGGCTCCATGCGTTACGAAAATTGCTTGCGCACATTCGGTAAGTTGATTTTAAAAAGCTATTGATAAACAATTTATAGATGCGAAATCCATTTCAAAACCTTATTTAAAGTGATTTTTAAGTCTTTTGCCAAAAAACGTGTTGGAAAGCGGGGCATAAAACTTGCAGAGGTTTGAGGCAACAGCCCGAGTACGACTCACTGAACCCGTTTGTTTGCCGATATGTTACTGAAAAAACCCGGCACCATAAGCTCCTTATTGAACAAAAAGGTCATCTTTATACTCCTTTTGCAGGCTGCCGGGATTATCTGGATTTCCGGATATCATGCATGGCAACAGAGTTCGGCCGAATGCATTCGATGCCACGCAGACCAAACCAAAATGACGGAACTCGGGCATCCCGAATTTTTTATTACGCCCAAAATGGTGGCCGAACAAAGCAAACACACCACCGCCGAATGTCGGGACTGCCATTTGGGCAACGGCCGCGCAACGGATAAGGATAAAGCCCATAAAGGCATGTTGAAAATGCTCGTCATCGGTGAGGAATCCGATCTTAAACAGCGAAAAATCTTTTATCCGACCGCCTTGATGCCCACCGGCCAAGACCGATTCTTTAGATTTATCCCAAAAGTAAAGACGGAAAATGGATTCCGATACCCTTATGAAGTTCGAACGCTTCTTTGGAATGACCGGAATCCGAAAACCTATAATTTCGATCCGAAACTGGCCCAAAAAACCTGTGCCAAATCCGGGTGCCATACGGAGGCATTCAAACAATTTCGGACGACTCTGATGGGCGCCAATTTCCGCCAACGCACGATGAGAACCTGGACGGTTCCTTACGGTCCGCACAACTGCGGTCCTTCGTTTGCCGACCTTCCTCCGGAAGAAATACTCAAGGCTTCCGGATTTGATTATCAAAATACGGATGGAATCCGTCAGGACCTTAATGTTTCATTCACCCGACAGCAGGCAAGGGACAAGCAGAAAATCTGCAACACCTGTCATACCGGTTGTCTGGATTGTCATTTTACGCCCCAAAGGGGAAAACCCCATGAATTTACCAAGACCCCAAAATCTGAAAGTTGCAGCGGATTCGGCAGGGCCAGCATGTGTCATTCCGGATCCATGGACAGCCGCAGAGGCGAAACTTACATTGGGAAAGATTATTCAGTCCCTTCCGGATTTGAGCCCGATGTGCATTATAAAAAAGGCATCCACTGTATCGATTGTCATCCTGTGGGGAAAAAAGGAATGGGAGACATGCAACGCAAGGCCGATTGTCAGGACTGCCATATCGCCATTGAAAAAGCCCATTCCGGAAGTATCCATAAAAATCTGGATTGTGCCGCATGCCATGTCAGTGAACTCGGAGGCTATCAGATCACCGTCTGGGGTCCTGGATTCTTTGCCGGGTCACGCAACCCCTTTTATAAATATGCGCTTTATTACGGCACCCAAAACCCGCCAATCTTAATGAAAGACCAAAATGGGATCTGGATGCCGGTTAAAATAATGCCACAAGCCGTCGGCAACATTAAACAAAAAGTATCCCCATCAGAAAGTGTGAAGTTCAGATGGCCGAAGGGAGAAACCAAAGATGCTTATTATATCGTCGGCACTTTTGACGGGCTGCCGAAGAATAACAACCACCTGCTCTGGCTGGAAATTCAACAAGCCTCCCATCCTTTTGGCAAGGCTCGGTCGTGTGAAAGCTGTCATCGGGAACAACAGCTCTCGGTGTCGACCTGGAAGTTTTTAGACGAGCAGGGATCTGAAGATACGTTTACCGGCGGGTATGAAATCGTAGCGGACAAAAACGCACTTTTGATACGGAACATGCGTAACACGTCACCGGCAAAACCTTTTGAAGGTTACAATTTGAGCGATTTTGCATCCTGGTTGTATTTAAAAGACAAATGGCGAATCAAAGGAGATTTTAGTATCAAGACCGATAAAATCAAATATCGAACTGATTTGGAAAAATACCAAAATCTTACTGCAAAACTGAAAATACTTGATCAAAATACCAAACACCTGGAACCAAAATTACTGCGCAACTATCAAGATATTAGGGGAGCAGCGCTTCACAATATCGAAGACGAAAAAATTGTATCGCGTTTGAATGACTTCTCAAAATGAATTAAATGTTTGATAATTCATCATATCCAATTAGAAGAACGTTTTTGAAGAAGGTTTGTAACCTGTTTTCCGTTATCGGATTATTTATCATTGCGGGTGCGTATTTACTGTTTGCCTATCCAAAGAAAATACGAAAAAAGAAAACTATATAT
>JARRRC010000196.1:0-8271 GCA_037381105.1 Desulfobacterales bacterium | reverse complement strand
AATATTATTTCGGCTATTTTGCCCGCGGGGGAATCCTGTATCCTTTTTTCGGCTTGGCCTGCCTGTTGGTTACCCTGTATGTGTTGATGCAAATTCACCAGGCGATCCGTAGAGAAACCGACAGTTCTCACAAAAACAGACTCAAATATCTGTTCGCCGGATTCGGGGTTATGGGCCTGATGAACGGGTTGAATGTCTTTACGATCAGCGGATATCCGGTGTATCCTCCGGGAAATTTAAGCTTTATTCCGCTCATTGTTTTTGCGGTCGGGCTTTTCAAACACGACTTGCTGGATATGGGAATATTGATCAGAAAAAGCCTTATTTATTCACTCTTGACTGCATTTCTGACCTGTTTGTATGCCATGATCATCCTCTTGGCCAATGCTGTTTTTAAAGATATTCGCTTCTCAGATTCGATTGCTATTCCCGTACTCTTTTTTCTTTTGATCGCTTTTGTTTTCGGTCCAATGAAAGCGATTATACAGGAGTTTGTGGACCGCATTTTCTACAAGAAAAAGTATGATTATCAGAAAACCATTAAACATGTTAGTCAAATGATTGTCTCTGTATTGGACTATGACGCCATAGCAAAACTGCTGACCCATACGGTGGCAGATACGATGCTGGTGAAGTGTTGCTCGGTTTTTCAGCCGGATACCACCGGACAACATTTTATCAATGTTTCAATATATTCAAAATCTGACGGTTTCAAACCGCCGGATATATGGTGCAGGGAATCCCCTTTGATTGAATTGCTGGAAACTTATCGTCGGCCGGTAATTAAACGAAAAGTTGCGAACCAGGTTCAGGAGGCCGATGCAAAATTCGTGATTTCGGATCTGGAGGCATTAAAGGCTGAATTAGCGCTTCCAATGGTATTCAAAGAGAAGTTGAACGGATTCATTGTTCTGGGAGAAAAACAATCCGGTGATCTTTATACTCAAGAGGATATGGACCTGCTTGAAATTCTTTCGAGTCAGAGTGCTTTGGCTGTAGAAAATGCACGTTCCTATAAAGTGATTAATGATATGAACAAGGATCTCGAGCAAAAAGTAGAAAAAAGGACCCGGGATCTGAAAGAAGCCCTGGCTGAAAAGGAGCGCACCCAGGAACAGCTCATCCGTTCGGAAAGTCTTGCCGCCATCGGCCAGTTGGTTGCCGGCGTTGCGCATGAGCTGAACAATCCGCTGACAACGGTTACCAGTCTGGTTCAGTCCGTCATCGAAGATATCGAACAACCGGGTACAAAAACGACCCTTGACCCGGACGCGGTCAATGATTTAAAGTTTGCGGACAAGGAGCTTGTCAGGGCGAGATCGATCGTTTCAAGTCTTCTGGGACTTTCCAGACAAACCCAGACGTATGCTGAGGGGGTGAACCTCAATGGGGTGATCAAGGATGCATTGAGGGTGCTTTACAATCAGCAAAAACATTCCGATTTAAACATCGTTGAATCATATGCCCGGGATCTTCCGGACATCCAGGGGAACTTTGCAAATTTAGGTCAGGTGGCCTTGAATATCATTCAAAATGCAATTCAGGCGGTTATGGATATTAATAAAGGGTCCATTTTTCTTTCGACGCATTTTGACGCGAAAACAGGACACGCGGTTTTTACATGCAAAGATACAGGGCCCGGCATTCCCGAGGCGATTCGGCAGGATATTTTCAAACCCTTTTTCACCACCAAAGCCGTGGGAAAAGGCACCGGCCTTGGATTGTATATTTGCCACGAAATTGTTTCCAAACACGGAGGCACTTTGAAGCTCGATAATGCCGATGGCTCGGGTGCGGTATTTGAGGTCAGGCTGCCGGCAGACTGATCATCAAAACGATTATTGAAATAAATATGTTATGATAGTTCTCGGTTTTGATTACGCTTAATTGAGGTCGTAATTTGAAAGGATACGATTTGGATGAGGAGCATTTGGAGGGTTTTCCAATGACTGATAAACCAACCTATGAAGAACTGGAACAAAGGGTTAAAGAACTTGAAAAAGAGTCGCTGAAACCAAGCTCTCTTGAGCGAGCGCTTCGGGAAAGTGAAGCGCTTCTAAAGGCCACAATAGAATCAACGGCGGATGGAATCCTTGTTGTGGATGAAAACGGGAAGGTTATTCACGCGAACAAAAGATTTACACAGATATGGAACATTTCGAATGAACTCATCGAAACCGGAGATGATAAGAAGTTGCTGGAATATGTTTTAAACCAGTTGTTATATCCTGATGTGTTTCTTTCAAAAGTTCAGAAACTGTATAATTCGGCAGATGAGGATTATGATAAAATCTTCTTTAAAAACGGACAGATTTTAGAACGTTATTCTTGTCCGCTGATGCGAAATGGAGAGATTTCCGGGCGTGTATGGAGTTTTAGAGACGTAACCGAACAAAAACGAGCCATGAAAGCCTTGCAAAAAAGTGAGGAGCGACATCGACTGTACTTTGAGAATATATCTGATGTCATATTCTCCATAGATCCTGGTTTTAAAATTATCAATATATCTCCGTCCATAGAAAGGATACTGGGATACAAACCCGAGGAAATGATCGGAAAACCCATCCAGGACCTGAATGTGCTTTTCCCGGGATCTCTGGAAAAAGCATCCTCCGACATCATGAAAGTCCTTGCAGGGGAAAGGATCCCTCTGTCGCAATACGAATTTATTTCCAGGGACGGAACGAAAAAGTTTGGTGAAGTCAGTGCTGTTCCCTTAATTCGTGATGGAAAGGTTTTTGAGATGATTTCAGTTGCAAGGGATATCACCGAACGCAAGCGTGTCGAAGATGCATTGAAGCAAAGTGAAGAAAAATATCGTATCGTATTGGAAGCCAGTCCCGATCCGGTGATTGTCTACGACATAGAAAGTAAAGTGATCTATTTCAATCCTGCTTTTACACGTGTTTTCGGTTGGTCCCTTGAGGAACGTTTGGGTAAAAAAATGGATGATTTTGTCCCCGAGGATGCTTGGCCCGAAACCAAAATGATGATCGAGAAAGTGCTGTCCGGAGAGAATTTTTCAGGCATTGAGACGCGCCGTTATACAAAAGAAGGGAACATTATTCCCGTGAGTATCAGCGGGGCCATTTATCGGGACGAGATTGGAAATCCTATGGGAAGTGTCGTGAACCTGAGAGATATCAGTGTACAAAAAGAGCTGGAAAAACAACTGCAGCAAGCTCAGAAGATGGAGGCTGTCGGGACACTGGCCGGAGGCATTGCCCATGACTTTAATAATTTATTAATGGGCATACAGGGATGTATTTCATTAATATCTTTTGATTTTGATTCCAATCACCCCAATTTTGGATATCTCAAAAAAATAGAAGACTATATAAAGAATGCGGCAAGTCTTACGAAACAGCTTTTGGGATTTGCCAGAAGCGGGAAATATGAAGTCAAACCCACAAATGTGAATGAGATCATCAATAAAAGTTCTGATATGTTCGGGAGGGCTAAAAAAGAGGTCAGCATACACAAAAAATGCCAATCCGATATCTGGACCGTGGAAGTTGACCAGGCGCAGATTGAGCAGGTGCTTTTGAACCTTTATGTCAATGCATGGCAAGCCATGTCCGGTACCGGAGAACTGTATCTTCAAACGGAAAATGTTATTTTAAATGATGACGATGTCAAACCATATGGGTTAAAGTCCGGAAGGTTTGTTAAAATTTCCGTCACAGATACCGGTGTCGGCATCGATGAAAACATTCAGCATAGAATATTTGACCCGTTTTTTACTACCAAGGAGGTGAGCAGGGGTACCGGACTGGGGCTTGCCTCGGCGTATGGCATTATTAACAGTCATGGCGGGATCATTAATGTATATAGTAAAAAGGGCGACGGGGCGACGTTTAACATCTTCCTTCCGGTTTCCGAGAAAAAGATCGTCAAAGAAAAAATCATATACAAAGAAATCGTAAAGGGCACGGAGACAGTTCTTCTTGTGGATGATGAGGATATGATTTTAGATATCGGATGCGATCTTTTAGAGAAATTGGGTTATGAAGTTCTTACTGCAAAAAGTGGAATGGAGGCGATAGAAATTTACAGAAACAAAGGGGAAAAAATAGATATCGTCATTCTGGACATGGTCATGCCGAAATTAGGTGGCGGAGACACTTATGACCAGCTAAAAGGTATCGATCCTGACATAAAGGTTCTTCTTTCAAGTGGGTACAGCATCAATGGGCAGGCAGGCAAAATATTATCCCGAGGTTGCGATGGATTTATTCAGAAGCCCTTCGATATCAAAAACCTTTCATTTGAAATCAGAAATATCCTGGACCATTGAAGCGCTTCGCAGTGCCGCCCGGCAGGTGAGATGCACAAGGGCCTGCCCTGTTGAAGTACACCCTAACGTTGCATAAACAACATGGCAATGGGGACGTTATGTATTTGAACTTAATACAAAAATCATCGAAATATCCCCATTTTTGGTTTCCAATCCATGGTGAAATCAAAGGATGGGGTCTATTTGATGCCATGTTGTTTACCCTCCGACCTTTGCAATGATAGGGTACAGGTTATATCTTGACAATTCGATGAAGATGATAGAAAAGATCATTTTCCATCTGTACCATTTTAAGAGGGCGCCAAAAATTTCGTGAAATAAAATAGCTTTAAGGGGTACAATTATGCCGATATATGAGTTTAAGTGTATGAAATGCCATGAATTTATCGAATTGCTGGTAATGAGTAAAACTGATGAGGTTGAGCTCAGGTGCCCAAAGTGCGAGTGTGAGGAACTTGAAAGGGTTCTCAGCTCAACCAGCTACAGTATGGGGGATGGTTCCGGAAAAGGCCAGAGTGTCAAATCCCAGACCAGAACATGCGCAAGCGGTTCGTGCACCACTTATGAAATCCCTATCTGAAAAAAATATTTCCGGCCTGCTGCACGTTACCTGCTTTGCTGAAAATAGAGAGTGCGAAACTTGTGTTTTTTTATTTTTACAATAAAAACCACTTAACATCCGACCGGAAAACTGCCTGACGAGATTTCATGCTGATTTACGACGATATATACGCTTGGAGAGGATGGGGCGGCAAGCTAAAACTCGGCAGTGGAAAATGCAGGCTCCGCATCTATGACCTCAAAAAAGGGAACAAGAAAGGCTTGATGCATTTAAGGCCGATAATCGTTGTTGTTTCCGATATTGAAGACAGCAAAATGTCGGTAAGAAGCTGCATCAGCCACATCGCAACTCTCGTTACAAAAGAGTTCGGCATCGATCCGCTCCGCACGATTTGGGTAGAGTATTATCCGGAACATAAATACGGCGCCCGGGATACCCATATCATTTCTGAGAAATTGGATGCGGTTGAATTTAGCTGGCATGAGGACAAAGCCATTCAGCCCAAATGGCGGCCATTGATGCCGCCGCTTCTGGATGAGATTAAAAAACTGATACAGTGATCTGTAATCGTTTCGCCCTCACTTTTTGAGCATGGCGTGACGGTGATCGGTCTGGATCGAATTTTACTAAAGAGGTAGATATGGCTTTTGGAATTGCGCTCATCATTATTCTTGGACTCGGTGCGGATTATCTCTTTAAACACATCAAATTGCCCGGCTTGATCGGCATGCTGATTATCGGAATTCTGGTCGGACCCTATGTATTCAATTTTATGTCCCCGGAAATGATGAAGGTATCCGGAGATTTCAGAAAGATTGCCCTTATTGTAATTCTGCTGAGGGCCGGATTTGAGCTCCGTCGCGATGCGCTGAACCGGGTCGGTCGGGCGGCGGTAACCATGAGTGCAATTCCGGCTGTTTTTGAAATTGCCGGTGTGGTTCTCGTGGCGCCCAAACTGCTCCATATCACCTATCTCGAGGCAACCATCCTGGGTTGCATATTGGGTGCAGTCTCTCCAGCGGTCGTGGTTCCTTTGATGATCGACTTTATGGACCGGGGAAGGGGCGCCAAAAAAGGAATACCAACCCTGATTCTCGGCGCTTCTTCTCTGGACGATGTTTTTGTTATCGTTCTTTTTTCCGTGTTTTTAGGAATGTACGGGGGAGAACAGACCCATATTCTATGGAAGCTTTCCGAGATACCCATTTCCATTGTTTTGGGGATTATCGTCGGTCTCATACCCGGATATTTTTTGTACCGTCTTTTTACCCGGTATGATTGGCGTCCCCCAAAGCGTACCCTGCTGGTCATGGGAGTTGCCATTTTGCTGACATGGCTCGAAACGGTTTTGGAGGGGTATGTGCCGGTTGCAAGCCTGCTGGGTGTGATGGCCATCGGTTTTATTATTTTGGAAAAATCCGAAGCGATTGCGCATCTGATTTCCCAGAAGCTCAAAAAACTCTGGATTTTTGCGGAGCTCTTGCTTTTTGTCCTGGTCGGGGCTCAGGTAAATATCCATGTGGCATGGAAGGCGGGACTTGCCGGCGCCGTTGTTATTTTTGTGGGACTGGTATTCAGAAGTGCAGGGACTTATTTGTCTTTGCTGGGAACACCCTACAACTGGAAGGAGAAGCTTTTTTGCGTTGTGGCATATGTCCCCAAAGCCACTGTTCAGGCCGCCATCGGTGCGGTTCCTCTGGCTGCCGGAGTGGCCGCCGGTGAAGTAATTCTTGCTGTAGCGGTCCTGTCGATCCTTATCACTGCACCTTTGGGCGCTATCGGTATCATGATTTTCGGAGAAAGGATTCTGGATTATGGGGAACAATCCCCATATCGATTTAAGGGGCTCAGAGAAAAGCTTGCCCTTCCCCATGTGGGTGAACGGGTTAGGAGCAAGATCTCGGGTACCATTTGGAAGGTGATCGAGCAAAAAGAAGTGTGGCTGGAGGATTCTGGTGCCGCAGACGGTTCAAAAGGCGCCTCGATCTTACTTCCGGCTATTTATCTTCGGTACTGGAGAGAAAGAAAAAACACGGGAGCCGGAAAAGGTAAAACCCTGGCTTACTATTACACCCAAAAAGACCCGTCGTTTCAAGACCACTGGGAAATTCTCTATGACTGGTAGGAGGCTATCATGACATGCAAGGTGATTCAAACAGATTTGGCACCACAGGCCATCGGACCGTATTCCCAGGGAATCGCCGCAGCGCCCTGGCTTTTCGTGAGCGGTCAACTCGGAATACAGCCGGGAACCGGAGAATTGGTCGGTTCTGATTTTGAGCCGCAGGCAAGACAGGCACTGGAGAACCTGGTGCAGATCGTTAAGGCCGGAGGATATGAGTTGAAACATGTGGTTGCCGTCGATGTTTTTGTGACCGATTTGAACCATTTCGCTGCGTTCAACGATATTTACACAGAATATTTTTCAGCGCATCGGCCGGCAAGGGCGGTGGTCGAAGTCAGACGGCTTCCCAAAGATGCATGTATTGAGATCAAGTGCGTGGCCTATAATCCGGGGACGTCAAGTATTTGAGCGTCGTGGCCGGTTTCATCCAGAAAACGTTTAATATTGTCCCTTGAAATAACCAGTGTGCTGGTGTTGACAAGGGGATGAAACTGAAAGGCATCCGACTTCCACAGGGCGCTGTCCATAATAATTTCGACGGACATGTCAACATCATTGACAATGGCAAAGATAGAAACCGAACCAGGATCAACGCCCAGATATTTTTTCAGACGGCCCGGGGAGCCGAATCGCAATCGGCTGCTTTTGAGAAGATCGGGCAATGCTTTTAAATCAACTCGTTTTTCACCTCTCACAATAACCAGAAAATGTCTCAAGCCTTTTGCATCTCGCAAAAAAAGGCTTTTTGTTTTTGCAGCATCAAGAGGGGGAACCATGCGGTTGACGTCCTCAACGGTATAAACCGGGGGATGATCATGGCGCTGGTATTCGATGTGATGGTCGTCTAAAAATTTGTAAATGTCGGTCATTTCGCTTTGACTCCCGAATAGATTTTTGAAACCATTTTGAATTATAAGCTCAAGACATATGTGTCAAGTACTAGTTTCAGTCGGCTGGAACGAGAACCATTCCGCCGCGGAGCGATCGCCAGCGTAAATGCGATAGCCGGTCACAACAACCGATAGGAGATAACATGCCATGAATACACATTATGACGAAACCATCATAAAAGATGCGATTTCGCTGGCGGAAAACTGGCAAAACCGGGCCAATAAGCTGTTGACCGATGAAGAGAAAGGGATTGCCGAGCAAATGATGCGGCTGCTGACCCATCCTTTGGACAAGGTCATTCTCACAAAAATGATCGACCAAAGTTTTCGGTCCCACAATCCCGGGAGGGTGGCGGATCAAATCAACAGCGTGCTCAAAAAATATGGCGTCCCGGAT
>JARRRC010000195.1:0-5694 GCA_037381105.1 Desulfobacterales bacterium | reverse complement strand
GGAGTAACCTGAGATAGGAAAATAGACAATAACCTACCAATTTTATAAGACAAATCAGAGTTTATCTCGTACAGCTTGCCAATATTTCTAAAATGCCAATTTTTAGATATCATAACAGATAGTTATCGAATGGGTTTTCAAGGAGGGCAAAGAATAGGTTGAATGCTTAAAACAGGAAAACTGCGTGCGGGATTTTGTAAAATTCCGTTTCTTATAATGCGTCAGATGTCGCACTGAAGATGCTGCCCTCTTTTTATAAGCTCATCTATTTTCAAGAGGATTGTTTCCCCTAATTTTACAATCTTTTCCCGGGTGTGATCGTTCCATGTGCCCGACCCAGGCTGGGGCTTGGTCTTGCAGTTAAAAATACTTTGCTGACACCCGGAAAAACTTAGACAACCCATTCCACCCAAAAAGCCTGATGGATTACATCCGTGATCTTCAACAAGTAAAAATCCGACCCCAATCCGATACCAGCGGCTTGTTATGGCAGGTGTTCTAAATCTTCCAGATCCTTGTGCCTTGCAAATGCCTTCTTGTTAATCTTGAGATCTTCAAGACAAATAAAATTGACTCGTATGCCATCGATCTCGATCACTTCTCTCCGCGAATAACACTCAGAGAAATTCACACCTGATGCACCAGTGATCACCTCGATTCGTACAGGGGGAACACCCATGCGAATGACTTTGTCTTTTTCAAGGACCCATAGCGTAGCCGCCAACAACTAGATACTCAACTCCGTGAGAGTTCAGAAGTTTCAAGAAATCTTTGAAGTCTGGATGAAACTCGATCTTTCCCATATACCATTCTCCGCTGTATCTCTATGGCCGCGAGCCTTTCTTGGGCTCCCATACCATGCCAGTATTTATTTTCATCCTCAACGTCGTTTAGTGCGGCAACACTCAGGTATTTTTTGTTAATCCTTGGAAGTCGTTCCATAAAACCCCCATTATTTTTGTGCCATAACGGATAAGAATTTTTGCGGTGCGAAGCCGACGCAAGAAATCGAGTTGAACTGAACCGCTTCCGCGTTCGGAGTATGGAGTTTTATCTGATAATGAATTGGATTTTTCGTTAGGATCGGCCGCCTGTTAGGAGTGAATATAGGCAGATTTGATTGAGAATTGCAAGCATAAGGGATAAATATCTATTTGATTGGTTTATAAATTCATGCAATTGGCGCACTTTGCCTGTCACTGTGAAATCATCAACACAGCGGTTCATAAGGAATGTGAATTGTCGCGGCCGCAGACAATGGTCCAAGCCGTTGTTATCGGAGAAAAAACGAACAGGCCAGCACCGCAAAAATCACGCCGGCCACATCTGCCGTCAATCCGGCGGCCAGTGAATGGCGAATACGCCGAACCTGCACGGCACCAAAATAAACCGCTATCACATAAAAAGTCGTTTCGGTTGATCCCTGAAGCGTGGAAACCAGATAGCCCGTGTAGCTGTCGGGACCGATGGAAGGATCATTGATGATGGAAGCCAGGATGCCGTATGCCCCTGATCCGGAAAGGGGCCGCATCAATGCCATTGGAAGCGCTTCTGCCGGCAAACCGAAACGACCGGTAAAGCCGCCCAGCGCATCGACCACGGCCTTCATGACACCGCTGGCCCTCAGCATATCCACTGCAACCAGAATCGCCACCAGATAGGGAATGATCCGAACGGCCACCTTAAATCCATCTTTGGCACCTTCAACAAATACCTCGTAGACGCGCACACGCCGAACCAGGCCGAAACCCAAAAACCCGACCATGAGACCCGGCAGAATCCACGGCGATACGGATCGGCCGTAGACCACGGCAACGGGTATCAATGCCACCAGACATGCAAGGGTGAAGAGACTGACCCATAAAGGATATCCGTCGGCAGTATCTTCTGGGGGCATATCTTCACTGTTATTTGAAGGTACTTCCGATAAAACATCGCCTTCGGCCACTTTGAGGGGCATAAATCTCTGATACAGTTTAGCGGCAATTATGGCAACGGTTGTCGAACCGATGGTGGCAAACAATGTGGTGGGTAAAATTGCAGCAGGATCTGTGGAGCCGGCTGCTGCGCGAAGGGCGATCACCCCGCTGGGCAACAGAGTCACACTGGATGTATTGATGGCCAGAAACAGGGCCATGGCATCGGTTGCGGTTCCCTGCCGGGGATTCAGCTTATCAAGTTCCTGCATGGCCCGGATGCCGAAGGGTGTGGCGGCATTGCCCAGTCCCAGAACATTGGCCGAAAGGTTTAAAATCATAGCGCCCATGGCCGGATGATCCGAAGGCACATCTGGAAACAGCTTCACCATCAGCGGCCGAATCAGCCTCGCCAAAATGGTGAGCATACCGCCGGCTTCAGCCACTTTCATCAATCCGAGAAACAGGGCCATCACGCCCACCAAACCGATGGCCAGTTCCACGGAACCGCCGGCTGATTTGATCATCGCCGTGGAGAGAATCTCCATGGGCGACGGAGAACCTTGCATTGGAACAAAGAAAATTTGCTGCCAACCGGAAAAACAGAATGCACACAAAATCATCAGTATGAATATGACGTTCATAAACACCGTTTTATAAAAAGACTCAAGCCAATGAGCGGAAGGTTTTGAAACAGAAACAGCTCCTCAGCATTATCATCATGATGAATCGCTGGCAAGGCTTTGGAAAAATAAATTTCTCATCTTTATTCAGTATTGCCTAAATACTTTCCCACGAGCATGGCAATAAGAATTGTCAAATAAAGCTGGCCGGCGATGGCGATAACAATGGTTAAGGATTTGGCAAAGGAAGAAATCGGTGTGATGTCGCCATATCCCAAAGTGGTCAGCGTCACAAAACTAAAATACAGATAATCGTGAAACCCTGCGGCAGTATCGCCTGCAAAGTTAATGGCTCCGGTATTTATGTGAAAAAAGAATTTTTGCGTAGTCTCCGCTATGGCCAAGAGCACCGCCCCCAAAATGCCGATCAAGAGATAACCGTTAACCGAATTGATAATAAGGGTAAATGTTACCTGTTGACTTCTGGCAATATGGCGGATCATGAACACGGTAATAAACAGGTTAAAACTGAAAAATGACAAGAAGGAAATCAACCCCAAGATATCCCCGGCGAAGAAATAATAAAACCAGGTTAAGACGATGGTAATGATTCCGGATATAATTAGGATATTTCGGGTCTTTTTTGCAAAATCGAGTGAATATGTGCCGGATAGGATGATGGCCGTAAAAATGACGTCTCTCATGAGTAATCGTTGCTTCGATAAAGCGGGATAGAAAAAAATAATGAAGAGTAAGCAAATCAGAAGAATAATGTTGTTTCTGGCCAGTTGTTTTTGTGTCATAAGAACGTTTCCCCGGACAAACCGGAAAAGAGATCATAAGAAGTGGTTTCAAAACCTACAATCGGGCTTAAGGTCCCCATCGGGAATATTTCGAGGATTGGACGTTTCAGTTCAACACTTTAGATTGCGCCCGAGAGGGGGGTTTGAAACCACTTCAACGCTATGGTTGTTTCTTTTGTTCTTCCGGTTGATGTTGGACTTGTTTCATTTCCGCTTTTGTGAGCCATCCCCCGCCGAACGCTTTGTATAGTCTTACGTAGGCATTATAGAATTGTTGTTTTAATTCGGAAAGTTCCAATCCCACATCAAACAATGTCCGCTCATTTTCCAAAACTTCAAGATAGCTGGTAACGCCCTTGTCATATCTCTTTTTTGACAAGGCGGCAGCATTTTTTGCTGCCATGAATTTTCTTTCCGCCACAGAGATCTGATTTTTGTAAGTTTGAATGTCTTTCAAAGCATCCGCAACTTCTCTAAAAGCAAACAGCACCCTGTTTTCATAACGATACAGGGCCTGCTTGGTCCTTTCTTTTTCGATTTCAACACGCTGAAGATTTTTATTAAAATCAAACAGCGGACCAAACAGGCTGCCCCCCACCGACCAGATGGTTCCATCGGTAGAAATGGATGATAATTCGCTGCTGGCCGCTCCGAAAAGACCTGTCAGGGTAACGGCTGGAAACCTCAGCGCCTCGGCAACACCAATCCTTGCTGTTTGCGCCTTTAGTGAGTACATGGCTTCGGCAATATCAGGTCTGCGTTCGAGAATCGTCGAGGGTAATCCGCCGGGTATTTCCGGGGGAACGGCTTGTTGGTTCAAAGCATTTCCTGTTTTGATTTCTCCGGGAAATTTTCCCATCAATATACTCAGTACGTTTTCGGTATTGGCGATTAACCGCTCGTATAACGGAATGGCTCCTGCGGCAATTTCTTTTTGAATCTGTGCCTGGTTCAAGTCAACTTCGGAAATAACTCCTCTGTCAAAACGTTTCTGTATGATATCCAGACTATCCAGCCGTGAATCAAGGGTCTGCCTGGATATTTTCAATCTCTGATGATAATCCAGCAGCAAGAAATAAGTGCTGACAACTTCGGAAATCAGACCGATCTGAACGGTTCTCAGGGAATACTCGGAAGCCATCAGTTCCGCTCTCGCGGCTTCGGTGGACCTGCGGTATTTGCCCCAGAAATCAATCTCCCAGCTCAATACCGGTGCGATAAAGGCTGATTTGTCGGTTGTTGACGACCGTGATATACCTAAATAATTCCCCGCCGCAGCGCCGGCTTCCAAATCCACTCGGGGATATTGATCCGCTTTGGTAAATCCTAAAGCCGCACGGGCTTCTTCGATACGACTGGCGGCAATCATTAGGTCTTTATTGTCCTTCAAAGCCGTGACAACCAGTGAATATAGAACCGGATCGTTAAACAATTCCCACCATTTCAAGTTGACCACTTCTTTGGATTCTGATTCTGAAAATCTAAAATTATTCGGTGTTTCCACATCCGGTTTTTTAAAATCAGGACCCATTGCACAACCTGTAAGAAAAACAACCATCATCAGTGAAAGAAAGTGAGCCAATTTTTTCATTTCAATAACCGTCATGATTCTTTTGTATCAGATCCCAATTGAAGATCTCGCTTCTGCTCGTATTTGGCGATTTTGCCGATGAAAACAAACAGCATGGGATAAAAGAAAACCCCTAACAGCGTCGCAATTGACATACCTCCCAACAACGCCATACCCATAACGACTCTTGCCTCGGCGCCTGCGCCGGAGGCAACAACCAACGGCAGAACCCCTAATATAAAAGAAAACGCCGTCATCAATATGGGCCTGAATCGCAGCTCTGCTGCTTTTACGGCCGCATCATACAAAGAAAGGCCTTTATCAAATTCCAGCTTGGCAAACTCGACAATCAAAATGGCATTTTTGGCTGCCATTGCAATGAGCATCACCAGAGCAATCTGGGCAAAAACGTTGAGTTCATAGCTTTGGCTAAAATACCGGGAAATAAATAATGCGATAAACGCACCGAACACGGCAAAGGGCGTCCCCAGCAAAATACTGAAAGGCAGAGACCAGCTTTCATACTGGGCGGCGAGGATAAGAAATACGAACAACAATGAAAAGGCAAAACCATTAGCGCCCGTACCGGAAGCCTGCTTTTCCTGATAAGACATATTGCTCCACTCATAGCCTATGTCGCTCGGAAGAATGGTTCCTGCGACTTCTTCAAGTGCATCCAATGCCTGGGCCGACGTATATCCTGAGGCCGGCCCCCCGCTGAGCTCTATGGCCCGGTATAGATTAAATCGATTGGTATAATCCGGCCCGACGATTCCTTTGAT
>JARRRC010000194.1:0-9575 GCA_037381105.1 Desulfobacterales bacterium | reverse complement strand
AAACATTATCGCTGCCGTCCACGGCAACGGATTGACCAATATCTTGATCCGTGCCCCCCATGGTCTTCGTATATCCGTAACTGCCGTCGGCATTGATCTTGGTCAAAAATATGTCATCAAGAACGGCCGTATGGCTGTCCGGGACTCCCCCGGGGGTAAAGTTAAAATCAACGGTCCCCTGAAAAGATCCCGTGATGTAAATGTTGCCGCTGCCGTCAACGGCGACGGATCGACCAATATCTTGATCCGTGCCCCCCATGGTCTTCGTAAACAAATAGACCGCCTCGGCATGGGCAACCCCTTCATAAAAATAAAACAATGTCAAAAGTCCGATGATTAAAACAAATATCCTTGCCCCATGGTCCCGGCGTTTAAAACATCGTGTAAGATCTGATTTGAGCTTCAATATCATCCCTATCCTTTCACCGGTAAGAGAGTCTATGAATCCGGCAAATCGTTGTTGATTTCTTTGATCCATTTATCGACGAATTTGAAAGATACTTACAGGCTCATATCTATCTATCATGAAATCAAGGGGAAAAGCAATATTTGGGTAAAATTGAAGTGCCGGAACCGCTTTGACAACCCGCCTGCCAAGCAAGATACGAGCGGACCGGTATCGTCTCCTGGGATGCCTACCGCATGAGTACTTACATTTATGTGGATCGGAAAGTTTTATTGATGTTGATCTTTCCAAAATTTGATATGCTGATATCCGGTTATATATTGTACATGGGAGTTAAGTGGTTCAAGGTTTAGGATTAGCTATCAGAATATCCTTCACAACGGCAGGTTATCGGTGCTGATTAAAAACGTATTTAAATATTGGACCCGTCAGCTTTTTGCGCCGGACGCGGTATTGCAGGAGAAATATGAATCATATAAATCCCTGCTGATCCATGACAGGCGGGCACACGAGCTGATGGCGGAGCTTGAAGAGATTTACTACCGTCAAATCGTGGTTGACTTTAAAGTTATCGAGGATAAATACGATGAATTATCAACCTGCGTCGGCGCCATTGTAAAAGACCTTCAGAGGATATGTCCCACGCGGTATCTTGATTTAAATGACTATTACAAAAAGTTCGATGCCTATGCGCGTTTTATACTGTCCCCGAAAAGCACCGAGAGTGCTGCGCCCTATGTCATATTGATGAAGGAAATCTCTGAAGATAATGAAATGCAGACCGGCGGGAAAGCCATGCATCTCCGACGGGCGGGAAAAAGAACGAAAATTCCGACACCCAACGGCTTTGTGATCACTTCCAATGCATTCAACGCCATTCTTGAGATCAATGAACTTCGAAAAAGTATTGATGCAAGGCTCGCTGATCTTGATGTTAATTCAACAACTTCCTTAAGCGATGTTTCCGAAGAATTAACAAATTTAGTACTGCAAGCCTCGATACCTGCGGAAATCGAAAACGCCGTCACCGACGCCGTAAAGGCCGTATGGCCCATTGGAACCAAAGATCTGCTTTTTGCGCTTCGCAGCAGCGCAGTTAGAGAAGATTCCAGAGCTTCATTTGCGGGTCAATACCTCACGGTTTTAAATGTGGGTTACTGCGATATATTCGATGCCTACAAACAGGTGATTGCCAGTAAATATTCTCCGGAAGCAATTTATTACAGGATCCAATTCGGCTTTTCCGATATCGAAACGCCCATGGCCGTCTTATGTTTGGAAATGATAAACGCCAAAGTCGGCGGAGTGATGCATACCCGGGATCTTGAAGATCCCGAATCCGACCATGCAGTGATTTATGCTGTTCGGGGCACAGGGGATAAACTGGTAAGCGGCAGGGCGACTCCGAATATGATAAAGGTGTCCAAAAAGAAACTCCCTGGGGTCAACACCGAAATTAAAGAAAAATTGTATCAGAATTCGCCGTTTACGGCGCATGATGAATTCGAATATACGGATCTTTATGAATCCGTGTCCCTTTCCCGCGAAGCGGCATTATCACTAACGCGTCTTGGAATAGCGCTGTTTATGAATCCGTGTCCCTTTCTCGCGAAGCGGCATTAACACTCACGCGTCTTGGACTAGCGCTGGAATCTAATTTTAAGAAGCCACAGGATATCGAGTGGTGCGTCGACCGGCAAGACAGGCTATTTCTCCTGCAAACCAGATCCCTTCGCACCCGAGACTTTCGAACCATTTATTTGTTGGAATGTAATTACCAAAAGATTCCGAATCAGGTGCTTCTATCCGGAGGCAACGTTGCATGCGCCGGGATCGGCGCCGGAAAGGTTTACAAGATGACTGCGGAAGCCGATATTGATTCCATTCCAAATGGTTCTGTTTTGGTCAGCCGAAACGCTTCCCCGAATTTTGTGAAAGTGATGAAACGACTCAGTGCGATCATCACTGAAAAAGGAGGCACGGCCGGTCACTTGGCCTCGGTCGCTCGCGAATTCGGTGTTCCGGCCCTTATGAACACAAAGAATGCATTTGAATACCTTCCCGAAGGGATAGAGGTTACCGTTCATACCGAGGAACACAAGGTTTACAAGGGGCTGGTTCAATCTCTATTAGACAGCCCGTGTGCCGAGAGAAATCTCATAGCAGACAGCCCGTTTATGCGGAGATTGAAATATATTATCGATTTCATCTCGCCGCTGAGGCTCATGGATCCGGATTCGGACATTTTTAAACCGGACGGATGCCGCTCCTTGCATGATATCATCCGGTTCTGCCATGAAAAGGCCGTCCGGGAGATGTTTCACATGAGCGACAGGCGTATCCGAAAAATCAGAGGGGCAAAAAAACTTGAAGTAGGGATTCCGATGCTGATTTACGTGCTGGACGTCGGCGGGGGGCTAAGTGAAAAAACGCGACACCAAAAATCAGTCCGTATTGATGAGATAAAATCCGCCCCTCTGATCGCCGTGCTGAAAGGATTGAGACATCCCAATATCCAGTGGGGCGATTTTACACATTTTGACTGGGCCGCTCATGACAAAATGGTCATGAACGGCGGAATTATAAGTCCGAATTCAGCCATATTCGCCAGCCATGCAATTATTTCAAACGATTACGCAAACCTGAATTTAAAGTTCGGTTATCATTTCGTAATCTTGGATACGCTATTTGACGATCGGGCAAAAGACAACCCTATTTTATTTCGATTCAGCGGCGGCGGCGCCGACCGCTCGAAACGAATGCTCAGAGCCGACTTTCTCACTCGGATTTTGAAGGCTCTCGGTTTTGAAGTCACTCAAAAAAGCGACCTTGTGGACGCGGAATTCACCTCAACCGCCCGGGAAATTTCGGCAGAAAAGCTGGATATGATAGGACGATTACTCGGGGCCACGCGGTTGATGGATATGTATCTTAAAGATGCGTCAATGATTGACCGGTTTGTGGACGATTTTATGAATGAAAAATATTATTTTGGGAAATAAGACCCTTGAAAAATATTAATTTTTGTTCAAGTTCAAGGAAGGCGAAAATTTTAACCGGAGGAATACATTGAGTATTTCGAGGATTAACATTTGAGTCTGACGCAGAAATTGGGCAAAAAGGGGTGTTTTTCAAAGGTCGAAAGGATGGATCATTGACCGAATACAAAGTCACATGGGTGACACCGCGGCTGGGTGTGGGCCATGCACCGCTTTCTTATACTGATTTGGATGCCATCCGAAAGGAGGGGGTTGGCGCCATTGTCAACCTTTGCGGCGAGTATTGTGACCTGCACGAACTTGAGCAAAAGTCCGGATTTGAAGTCTATTACCTGCCGATTGCCGATGAATGCGCACCGGATATGAAGGAAATGGAGGATGCGATGATATGGATGGAAGACCGTATCCGCCGGGGAAGAAAAGTCCTGGTTCACTGCCGCTTCGGCGCCGGGAGAACCGGCACATTTGTTACGGCATACGCCTTTGTGGGAATCACGACTGTTTTCATCGTTTTTGCTGAATTTGTTTCATACCCTTAATCAGGTTTTTTCAGTCTCATTTATGTCTGAATCGTTTTTTAAAGTCGTCAGAGCTCGAAATTTCGGTTTTATACGTGGCCGCCCCAAACACCGGGCTGTTCATTTCTGGATTTCGCCCATTTTGCATCCGGGTATTCCTCGGGAGTTTCAACATCGGAAGCACTGATATCATCTTGGCGTTCTTCCTCGCCTTCCAGTACACGATTTCGACATTCTCCCTCATCACATTTCCCTGTAATATCTCTATTTGGTATATCACTCATCGGAGTCATCCTCCTTTTTTCATAGTTTAATTTTCATGATTTATAAAAACGGCCGATGAAAACCGCCGTTTTGTTGACATTTAAAATATACATGATTTGCTCGAAGTCAACCAGAAGGTATCTCAAAAAAGTCTTTTTGTCCGATATCGGCGTTGAGACCTCGTATCAAGTCCTCGACATACTTGAGTATGCCTGCGGGTTGATCCGCGGCCTCGCCTTGATCTCGAACAAAAATCCTAATTTTGAGATACCTTCTAATAATTTAGGGCCTTGACGTGAAAAATTCTATTCAATATGCTACAAAGATAATTACGGGAGTGGCACTTATCCACCGGTATTTTGGTGGAAGGGTTCGTCTAACGTCAAATTATTTCAAAAAGCTAAACAATTACGTAAACAACATTTCGTTCTCCCTGGAGCGACTGAATGTTGCCTGTTATCCGGCACATGAGGGGAAAAATAATGAATCCTCAGCAATATATACAATTGGAAGAGGAATTCGGGGCACACAATTACAAGCCGCTGGATGTGGTGTTGACCCGCGGCCGGGGAATGTGGGTCTGGGATGTGGAGGGAAACAAGTACATGGACTGCCTGTCCGCATATTCAGCAATAAACCAGGGGCACTGTCACCCGAAGATCATGCAGACCATGTTTGAACAGGCCCGAAGACTGACCCTGACCTCTAGAGCGTTTCGCAACGATCAACTGGGACCTTTTTACAAAGAGCTTTGTGAATTGACGCGGTCGCACAAGGTGCTGCCGATGAACAGCGGCGCTGAAGCCGTTGAAACCGTTATAAAAGCGATTCGCAAATGGGGGTACCAGGTCAAGGGCATCCCTCATGACCGGGCCGAAATTATCGTTTGCGAAAACAATTTTCACGGCCGGACCATCGCCATTATCGGATTCAGCACAGAAGCGCAATACCGGGAAGGATTCGGGCCTTTCCCCGCCGGATTCAGCATCGTTCCGTTCGGTGACGCCGCGGCTCTGGAAGCAGCGATCACACCGTATACGGTGGGAGTACTTCTGGAACCGATTCAAGGGGAAGCCGGGGTGATCATCCCGCCATCCGGATATCTTAAATCGGTGAAAACCATCTGTGAGAAGAACGACATCATTTTGATTTTGGACGAAATTCAGACAGGACTGGGCCGGACGGGCAAACTTTTGGCAGAAGAGCACGAAGATATCGAAGCCGATGTCACGGTTATCGGCAAAGCGCTTTCCGGAGGATTCTATCCTATTTCCGCAGTGTTATCGAACAAGGAGGTATTGGGCGTCTTTATGCCCGGCGACCACGGGAGCACATTCGGCGGCAATCCTCTCGCATGCGCCGTAGCCCGAACGGCCTTAAGAGTACTGGTCGAAGAAAATATGATCGAAAATGCAAAGGAAATGGGAGACTATTTTTTGTCTCAACTCAAACAAATCGACAGCCCTTTTATCAATGAAGTCAGGGGAAAGGGCCTTTTAATCGGCGTCGAATTGCTTCCGGATGCCGGAGGTGCCAGAGGATTTTGCGAGCGCCTCAAGATCAAAGGACTGCTTTGCAAGGAAACCCATGAAAACGTTATCCGTTTTGCCCCGCCGCTGGTTGTCACCCAAGCGGACATCGACTGGGCCATGGAGAGGATCGAACCCATTTTAAAAAAGCGATAACCCTCTGACTTTGGAGAAACCGATGATCGAAAACGTCATTATCATGGGTGCTGCGGGACGGGATTTTCACAACTTCAATGTCTATTTCAAAGATAATCACCGCTACAGGGTGATCGGATTTACGGCAGCACAGATACCGAACATAGACGGCCGGCTCTATCCTCCGGAGCTTGCCGGAAAGCTGTATCCCCAGGGGATTCCAATTTTTCCCGAGCATCGACTCGCCGAGCTGATCCGCAACCACAAGGTAGATTTGGTTGCATTTTCCTACAGCGACATTCTCCACACCCAAGTCATGCACAAGGCTTCCGTCGCCATGGCCGGGGGCGCAGATTTTGTCCTTATCGGTGCAACATATACCATGTTAAGATCCAAAAAATCCGTGGTGTCGGTTTGCGCTGTCCGAACGGGATGCGGTAAATCCCAGACCACCCGTTATGTTTGCAAAATCATAAAATCCTGCGGCAAGCGGGTCGTGGCGGTCAGACATCCCATGCCTTACGGGGATCTTACCCAACAGGTCATTCAGCGCTTCGCTTCTTATGAAGATATAAAAAAACAGCAATGTACCATAGAGGAAAGAGAAGAATATGAGCCTCTGGTGTCACAGGGCATCGTGGTCTATGCCGGCATCGATTACGGTCAAATTCTCGAATCGGCGGAAAAAGAGGCGGATGTCATCGTTTGGGACGGTGGAAACAATGATACGCCTTTTTATTATCCTGATGTGCACATCGTGGTTTTTGACCCCCACAGGGCAGGCCATGAACTGCTCTACTATCCCGGGGAAACCAACATGCTCATGGCGGATATTGCGGTGATCAACAAGGTGGACAGCGCGTCCTCTCAACAGATAGAAACGGTGCGTAAAAATATTGAAACCCATGCGCCCGATGCTGAAATCGTTCTGGCGGAATCGGCTATTCTGGTAGATGACCCCGGGCAGATTAAAGACCAGCGTGTTCTGGTGATCGAAGACGGACCCACCGTGACCCACGGCGGCATATCTTACGGCGCCGGGGTTATTGCCGCTGAAAAATACGGCGCCGCCGAGGTTGTCGATCCAAAACCGCATGCGGCCGGAACCATCAAAGACACCTACAGCCAATATCCGGATATCGGTGCGGTACTTCCGGCCATGGGATACAGCAAAGGACAGATTCAAGATCTTCAATTCACCATCAACCAGGTGGACTGCGATCTGGTTTTGTGCGCAACGCCCGTGGATCTGCCGAACCTTCTGTCTATTAATAAGCCCATCATCAAAGTGGGATATGAATACAAAGACCACGGCAATCCTTTACTGAAAGACGTGCTGCTGAACCGTCTTCAAAAACTTAACAAAACCTAAGCATTTCAAATTTTAAAATGATAAAACATAACAAACAGATCCTTCTGGTAGCGCTGGGCGGCAATGCGCTGATTCGAAAAGGCCAAAAAGGAACCGTCGACGAACAGTTCAAAAATCTAAAAATCCCGGTTCGACAGATCGCCAGACTTACCGGAACATACCGTATCATCATCACCCATGGCAACGGCCCCCAGGTGGGTGATCTCATGCTGAAGCAAGAATGCTGCGACGCCGTTCCGAAATTGCCGCTGGAGATCCTCGTGGCCCAGACCCAGGGACAAATCGGTTATATGATCGAATCGACCCTGGATACGGAGCTGATGCATCTTGGAGATGACAGCGAACACTATTTCGTGAGCCTTTTAAGCTATGTGGTGGTGGATAAGAATGATCCGGCATTTTCAAATCCCTCGAAACCTGTCGGCCCTGCCTTTACAAAAGAAAAAGCACAAACCCTCCCCTATCCCACACAAAAAACCGCCAAGGGATACCGCCGTGTCGTGGCTTCTCCATTGCCGATCACCATAGTGGAAAAGCGGGAAATTAAAAAACTCATCGACATGAATTTTATTGTTATCTGCTGCGGAGGAGGAGGGATACCGGTTATTCGGAAGGGGAGACGTTTCAGCGGCGTAGACGCAGTTATCGACAAAGATCTGGCAAGCGCCAAACTGGCGGAAGAAGTGAGCGTGGATATTTTTTTGATTGCCACGGATGTTCAAGGTGCGGCGCTGAATTACGGGAAAAAGAATCAGAATTTCCTCAGGACTTTAACCGTTCGTCAGGCCACCCGATTTCTGTCCCAAGGGCATTTTCCTCCCGGATCCATGGGACCTAAAATTGACGCCGCTGTCCAGTTTGTCCGAAAAACCGGCAAAAGAGCCGTCATTGCTTCCATTGAGGATATCGAAAGCGCCGTTAAGGGAGAGTCGGGAACCGAAATTGTTAATTAACTTAGAAGATGAATGAACTTATGATTGGCTTTTGGAAAGGGATATTGATCGATTTCTTGGAGCGTAATCCATCGAAAATCCTCGGGGCCATTGAGTTTTACTTCACCGGACACATAGCGGCATAAAAATACATCCATCAAAATTTTAAAATGCGTGTAGGCATGTTTGACCTGTGAAATATGCCGGTCGACTGCAACCTTCAGGTTCACCTCTTCTTTGATCTCTCTGATGCAGGCTTTCTCGGGCTTTTCATTTTGTTTGACTTTACCGCCGGGAAACTCCCATAATCCGCCCAGCAGCCCTTCGGATTTTCGTCGCGTGATCAGCATATGGCTGTTCTTGTAGACAACACCGACTGCAATATGATAGAGTGGTGTTATCGGGCTTTGGATGCGTTTCGGAAATTGCTCGACGCGTCCTGTTTGGTAAGCGCGGCATTGGGAATGAATCGGACATTGACGGCAATTCGGTTTTTTGGGTTTGCACACCAGAGCCCCCAATTCCATCAAGGCCTGATTGAACATACCCGGTTGACGGCGATCCAGCAGTTCTTCGGCGGCTGTTTTAAATATTTTATATGAAAAAGATTTGTTGACCGGATCCGATATTTCCCGGAACCGGGAAAGGACCCGTTTAACATTGCCGTCCACCACTGCATACGGCTGGTTGAAAGCGATACTCAACACAGCGGAAGCAATGTACTCTCCAACGCCGGGCAATTCTTTGAGCGTCTTCCAGGAATCGGGAAATTTTCCATGGTGTTTTTGTACGATAACCTTTGCCGCACGATGCATATTGCGGGCCCGGGCATAATACCCCAATCCTTCCCAGGCCTTTAACACCGTTTGCAAGTCCGCATTTGCCAGCGCTCTAACTTCAGGGAAATCACGTAAGAATTGTTGATAATAAGGGAGAACGGTTTTCACCTGTGTTTGCTGGAGCATCACTTCCGAAACCCATATCCGATAAGGGGACTTGGTTTCGCGCCAGGGAAGGCGGCGATGGTGACGCAGATACCACCCAACAAGCAGTTTTCGGACTTGGTTGGTTTCTATAAACGTCATAAAGACACAAAGCAAAAAGCCCCCGGAACTTCAACGGGGGCAACGAAATTTAAAATGGCGGAGAGAGAGGGATTCGAACCCTCGGTGGAACTTTCGCCCCACACTCGCTTAGCAGGCGAGCGCCTTCAGCCGGCTCGGCCATCTCTCCGTTTGCAACAATTCAGCAATTTGACGAATTTGTGGATTGAAAATCGAAAAATTCTTATCCACCGACAAAAATGGCGGAGGGAGTAGGATTCGAACCCACGGAGCTGTTACACTCAACGGTTTTCAAGACCGCCGCTTTCGACCACTCAGCCATCCCTCCGGCGACATAACTTTTGAAATCGATGGCA
>JARRRC010000193.1:0-5011 GCA_037381105.1 Desulfobacterales bacterium | reverse complement strand
TTCATTTAATTACCCATGAGAGAAAAATTAAATCCAAATCACACCTACATTGCCAGAATCTGCACTCAGCAACGTGATCTTTGCAAAACGCCCCTTTTTGCCCGATTTCTGCGTCGGGCTCAAATTTTAATTCTCGAAATACTCAATGTATTCCTATGCTTAAAATTTTCGCCTTCCTTGAACTTGAACAAAAATGAACATTTTTCAAAGCTCTCGAAACCTTAATGAAAAGGCGACCTTTCTTTAATGGAGCGGGCAACGAGATTTGAACTCGCGACTCCAAGCTTGGGAAGCTTGTACTCTACCACTGAGTTATGCCCGCTACTTATTAAGAAAGCTAAAATTATTACAAATGGTTTGCATTGTCAATATTTTTCAATAATAAATTTAAAGGTAAAAAGGAGGAGTGGTCAGGCCAAAAGATCTTTTATTTTTTGAAGTTCTGTGGCGATTTCTTGAAGGACATCGGTGGAAGGTGTTTCTTTTTCTGTCGGAGTTTGCGTTTTTAAATGTTGCTTAGCACCTTGAATGGTAAATTTTCGTTCATATAAGAGATGTTTGATCCACAAAATCAGCTCGACATCTTTTTTTCGATACAGTCGCTGGCCCGAAGGGGTTCGTTTGGGATTTATTTTCTTAAACTCGGACTCCCAAAATCTTAGTACATAGGCCGGAACGCCGACAATTGAACTGACTTCTCCGACTTTGAAGTAGAGCTTATCCGGCAATTCTTTTTGATAAGACGTATCGGGTTGCATTTTACGCGCCAAGAGCGGTTATACGGCCGGCAAGGTTGCATCAAACGTTTTCATGAGCCGGTCTGTAATGTTTTTATGGATATCATTGACACGGTTATCTTCTAAGGTTTCTTTTGAAGACCTGTAGGTCACTCTAAAAGAAACACTCTTTTTTCCTTTCGGAATCGGATCTCCTTCAAAAACGTCGAACAGATGCAGGTTTTCCACCAGCTCTTCATGGAACATTTCAACACTTTGAATTATTTTATATGTTTCAATGTCATTGTCAATAATAAGCGTAATATCTCTTGAAGTTGACGGAAATTTTGGAATGGGACGGGCGGATTTCACGTCCGGAATGGATTGAATCAGCCGGTCGAAGTCGAGTTCAAAGATAAATGCCGTTTGCTTTAAGTCGTAATTGCGAATCACCTTTGGATGAACCTCTCCCACGAGGCCTATAGGTTCATTTTTATGCAGAATCCGTGCCGTATATCCGGGTCTTGTGTAAAAACACGATTCCGCCGGCATTCGCGTAAACACCGCATGACCGATTCCGACGTTTTTCAACAGCTCTTCAACAATGCCTTTTATGTCATAATAATCACAGGCAATCTCATTGGAGAACCACGTCGAATCGATTCGATTTCCCGTCCAAAGTCCCCCCAGCATCTCAACCTCATCCGGCTGACGGTCATTGTTGCCGGTATGAAAGAAGACAAGGCCGATTTCGAAAATTTTAAGATTTTTGTTTTGCTGCGATATGTTGTATTTCATGGTTTGAAGAAGGCCCGGAATTAAAGATGTGCGCATGACCGACTGTTCTTCTGAAATCGGATTGAGAATATGTACCAGTTTCCTTTTGGGATCACCGGCAGGCAGTTCGAGGTGATCACAGGATTGCCGGCTGATAAAGCTGTAATTTACGGCCTCGCTGAATCCCAGTCCGGCCATAAGTGTCTTTACCCGATTCCTTGAATCAATTTTTTTGTCCGGATGCCTGGCATCGGCAGGAATCAGCGGAAACGTCGTTTCGATGTTATTGTAACCGTACAGACGGGCGATTTCTTCCGTAATATCTTCAAATCTTATGATATCGACCCTGAAGGATGGCGGCGTCACTTTCAGTGTGTCTTGATCTATTTTCTCAACTTCAAACTCAATCGAATCTAAATAATTTTCTATGGCCGCAACGTCCAGCCGGGTGCCCAGGTGACGGTTTAAGCGCGGGATGTTCACTCCCACGGTCTTTTCTGAGATGGGAGACGGGTATTCATCAATGATGCCCCGGACCCATTCGCCGCCCCCGATTTCAACAATAAGCTGCAAAGCCCGTTTTAATGCCGTGATGGTGCCGTTGGGGTCCACACCGCGCTCGAAACGGTGAGATGCATCGGTGTTCAGCCCCGTCTTTTTTGAAGTTTTCCGAATGCAGACCGGGTCAAAATAGGCGCTTTCAAGCAAAATGTTTGTGGTGGTATCTTCGATTTCAGAATTAAGTCCGCCCATAACGCCCGCAAGTGCCACCGGTTTTTCCCCGTCGCAAATCATGAGCATTTCAGGATCAAGGCGGCGTTCTTTTCCATCCAGGGTAGTAAACATTTCGTTTTCTCGGGCGGTTCGGACCACAATTCGGTTTTCGGCAAGACGATCGAAGTCAAAGGCATGCAGCGGTTGTCCGGTTTCCATCATCACAAAGTTGGTAATATCCACAATATTGTTGATCGGTTTTAAACCCACTGAAATCAACCGGTCCTGAAGCCAAAAAGGGGAGGGGGCGACGGCAATATTGAAAACAAGCCCGGCGGCATATCTCGGGCAAAGGTCGGCGTCCATTAGGGTTACCGAGGTATGATTGGCGATATCATCCGTTGATTCCGGCAGGGCAATCTCAGGGTATTTTATTTTTTTGCTCTGAAGGGCCGCAATTTCACGAGCGATTCCGGTGATGCTCAGACAGTCCGGCCTGTTGGGCGTCAAGTCGATTTCCAATACCGGATCTGAAAGTCCAATGGCCTTATTCAGGGAATCGCCTGCCGTCAGATGAGGGGCCAGTTCCATAATACCAAGGCCGCTGTTGCCGAGTCCCAACTCGAGTTCACTGCAGAGCATCCCTTCCGAAGTTTTTCCGCGAATGATGCTTTTTTCGAGAACAATGCCTTTAGGGAATAAGGTGCCCGGAAGGGCGCAGGGTGCAAGCATGCCCGTTTTGACATTAGGTGCTCCGCAAACAACCGAAATGATATTTCCACCAATATTTACATCGCAGAGTTTTAATGTGTCGGCCTTGGGATGCTGTTTAACATTGACGATCCGTCCCACACGAACAGTGTCCAAATAATCGTATCGGTCCGAGACGGCTTCGACTTCAAGCCCGGCCATTGTCAGCGCTTCCGCCAATTCGTTTATTTTTAAGTTCAGGCCGACATATTCTTGCAGCCAACTCAGACTGACCTTCATGTTAAAACTGCCTTAGAAATCTTAGATCGTTTTCAAAATATTTTCGGATGTCGTCAATACCGTATTTCAGCATGGCAATTCGTTCGATCCCCATACCGAAAGCAAATCCGGAAAACCGGGTGGTATCGTATCCGACGTTTTCAAAAACAGCCGGATGAACCATTCCCGAACCCAGCACTTCCAGCCAACCGGTTTTTGAGCATACCCTGCATCCCGCCCCTTTGCAGATCACACAGCGGATATCGACTTCAGCACTCGGTTCGGTAAAAGGGAAATAACTGGGCCGGAACCTTAAACTGGTTTCCGGATCAAACATTTGATGGACAAATGTGGTCAAAACACCCTTTAAATCTCCGAATGATATATCTTTGTCAACCAGAAGCCCTTCAACCTGATGAAACATGGGGGTGTGCGTCAGGTCGGAATCACATCGATAGACTTTGCCGGGAGCGATAATTCTGACCGGAGGATGCTGCTTTTCCATGATTCGGGGTTGGGTCGGCGAGGTATGGGTTCTTAAAACAATCGCATTGGAAATATAAAACGTATCCTGCATATCCCTTGCAGGATGGTTTTGAGGAATATTCAGGGCTTCAAAATTGTAATAATCGGTTTCAACTTCAGGCCCTTCGGCAATATCAAAACCGAGCCGGGTGAAAATGTCACAAATATTTTGGGTAATCTGGGTAATCGGGTGCAAAGATCCTCTCGGCGCCACCCTTCCGGGGAGTGACACATCGATCCGGCCCTCGGTTTCCCAGGATGATGACTCATGATGCATCAAGGCTTTTTTGAATAATGCATCCAGATATTTTTTTGTTTCGTTGGCCTTTTTTCCTGCTTCCGGCCTGATTTCTTCGGGCAGATTGGAAATGTTTCTTAAAAACTGTGTGACCACTCCCTTTCGCCCCAAGTATTTGATGGAAATGGTCTTGACACTTTCCGCTTCGGCAGCAGATTCAAGCTCTGTCAGTGCTTCTTGTTGAATCTGTTCTATGGTTTTATCCAATTTGGGTCCTACCTGTTTTGAGTTATAATTGTTCAGCTGCCAGGCCGGCAATTTGACGAAAACCCGATGGATCGGATATGGCCAATTCAGCCAAAACTTTTCGGTCCAACTCGACACCGGCAAGCTTCAACCCGTGAATAAACTTGCTGTAGGACAGATCATTCATGCGTGCCGCAGCATTAATTCTGGCAATCCAGAGCTTTCTGAAGTCACGCTTTCGCGCCCTGCGATCCCGATATGCATACATGAGTGCTTTATCGACAGCATCCGCAGCCGTGCGAAATAATTTGCTTCGCCCTCCGCGATATCCTTTGGCGAGTTTTAAAACCTTTTTCCTGCGCCTTCTGGCCTTGTAACCTCTTTTGATTCGCATAACAGTTCTCCTATACTTCTAGAAGCTAACTCAAAAAAGTCTTTTCGCTCGATATCGGCGTTGAGCCCTCGTCTCAAGTCCTCGACATACTTGAGTATGCCTGCGGGTTGATCCTCGGTCTCGCCTTGATCTCAACCGAAAATCCTAATTTTGAGCCAGCTTCTATCAAGATGCGTCATCCGTTCGGAAGCAGTAGTTTAAGTGCTTTTGTGTTGGTTTTATCGATGATTTGACTTTGCCTTAACGCACGTTTGCGCTTGGTGGTTTTTTTGGTTAAAATATGATTCGCATGTGATTTTGAA
Organism: Desulfobacterales bacterium; assembly: GCA_037381105.1. GTDB lineage: Bacteria > Desulfobacterota > Desulfobacteria > Desulfobacterales > UBA11574 > UBA11574. The sequence continues at coordinate 130 of JARRRC010000193.1, read as the reverse complement.
AATACGAATTTGCCTGTACCTGTTTTTTTAAAGCGCTTTGCGGCAGCTCTATTTGTTTTTATTTTCGGCATGTTTTGTCCTTTCCCGCATTTCAAACATCGATGGCGTGAACCATTTCGGATTCCGGTTC
>JARRRC010000192.1:0-5069 GCA_037381105.1 Desulfobacterales bacterium | reverse complement strand
GTACAACGGCGATCATACCGATGCCGTTATTAAAGGTTCGCATCATTTCCTTTTCGGATATATTGCCGGCCTGCTGCAAATACCCGAAAACGGGCGGCACATCCCAGCTATTCTTATGCAAGACAATATTGCAGCCTTCCGGAATTACCCGAATAATATTATCCGTAATCCCTCCGCCGGTGATATGGGCCAGCCCAGAAAAAGGTAGGTCCTTGATAATGCTATGAATAGTTTCCGAGTATATCCGCGTTGGCGTGAGCAGTTCTTCACCGATGGTTTTGCCGAGTTCAGGAACATAGGAATCAACCTTCAATCCCAAAATTTCAAAGCAGATTTTGCGTACCAGTGAGTATCCATTGCTGTGAAGTCCGCTGGACGAAATTCCGATCAGCTGGTCTCCGACATGAATCCCCGAGCCGTCGATAATTTTGCTGTTTTCAACGAGCCCCACTACAAAACCGGCCAGATCATATTCTTTATCTTTATAAAATCCCGGCATTTCAGCCGTTTCTCCACCGATAAGCGCACATCCGGCCTTCCGGCACCCCTCACCGATGCCGGTGATCACATCCGTGGCGATCCTGGTTTCAAGTTTTCCCATAGAGAGGTAATCAAGGAAAAAGAGCGGTTTTGCGCCCTGAACAACGATATCATTCACACACATGGCCACAAGGTCAATGCCAACGGTATCGTGTTTGTCCATCATAAAAGCAATGTTGAGTTTAGTACCGACACCGTCGGTAGAGCTGACCAAAACCGGACTTTCCATACTGGTGATGTTGAGTGAGAACATCCCACCGAACCCACCGATTTCACTGATAACTCCAGACCTGAAGGTCTGCTTGGCAATTTTTTTGATGCTTCCGACAAATTCGTCGGCCTTATCAATGTCTACGCCGGCATCCGCATACGTCAATGATTTTGTCATATTCATCCTTTTTAAACATTACAAATGACCAAAATGTTAAGATGGAAAACTAATTCGAGTTCATTTAAAAGTCAAAACAAATTTTTTGACATCAGCCGGCGAGTATTGTAAATAAAGGGCAAGCTGAATATTCAGTCTGCCGGCCGCTTAACAATCCGTATGATAGCAAACAAGGTTTCTTTATAACACCGGACTCCAAATAGATTCGAACGGTGAAGCATTCAACAACTTTATGAGGTTATGCATATGAAAACGTTTGCCAGGCTCGATCGACTTCCACCCTATGTTTTTGCAACCGTAAACAAGATCAAAATGGATGCCAGACACGCCGGAAAAGATATCGTTGATCTTGGAATGGGGAATCCCGATATCGGTACACCGCAGCACATTGTAGACAAGCTGACCGAAGCGGCCCAAAAACCACAGAACCATCGATATTCGGCATCCATGGGGATCACCAAGTTGAGAATGGCGATTTCAAGCTGGTATAAACGCAGATATGACGTCGATATCGATCCCGATACCGAGGCTATCGCCACCATCGGCGCCAAGGAAGGAATATCCCACCTTGTCCTTGTTACCATACGGCCCGGAGATGTGGTTTTCACGCCGAATCCCACTTATCCCATCCACCCCTACTCTGCAATTATCGCAGGGGGTGATGTAAGGGGGATACCCGTGGGTCCGGGCAACGATTTTTTCGACAATCTGATGCACGCCACGCGACAAACCTGGCCGAGACCCAAGGTTTTGATTATCAGCTACCCGCACAACCCGACCACAGAAGTCGTCGACATCTCGTTCTTTGAAAACATCGTCGCTTATGCCAGAGAACACGATATCATGATCGTCCACGATTTTGCCTATGCAGACCTTGCATTTGACGGTTATGAACCGCCCAGTCTTTTACAAATCAAAGGCGCCAAAGATATAGGGGTGGAATTTTTTTCTTTATCCAAAAGTTACAGCATGCCCGGTTGGCGAGTGGGCTTTTGTGTTGGAAACAGCGAAATTGTCGGTGCACTTCGCAGAATTAAAAGCTATCTGGATTATGGAATTTTCCAGCCGATTCAAATTGCATCCATCATTGCCTTAAACGGCCCGCAGGAGTGTGTCAAAGAAATATGTGATGCTTATAAAATGCGACGAGACGCTTTGATATCCGGACTCAATCGGGTGGGCTGGGAAATAGAAAGCCCCAAAGCGACCATGTTTGTATGGGCCAGAATTCCGGACCAGTATGTAAAAATGGGATCCGTGGAATTTTCTAAAATGCTGATCAATGAAGCCGGTGTTGCGGTTTCTCCGGGCCTGGGCTTTGGAGAATACGGAGATGAATATGTTCGGTTTGCATTGATAGAAAATCAGATGCGCATCAACCAGGCCATCAGAGGCATCCGAAAAATTATGTAGCCTGCCCGGATGGACCTGAAACAAATTAAGAACTCAGGGGCTTCGTTCCAATTGGAATAACTGATATTTACAGGTATCCTATGAAAGCGATTAATGTGGGACTGCTCGGCTGCGGTACGGTAGGTACGGGCGTTGCTAAAATTCTGATTCGCAACAAAGATCTGATTTTTTCCCGGCTTGGTGCTTTTTTAAACCTGAAATACATTGCCGACATCGACCTGGAAACGGATCGCGGCATACAGTTTGACCACGGCGTTTTTATTCCGGATGCCTTTAAAGTGGTCGATGATCCGGATGTCGATATTATCATTGAAATGATCGGCGGCGACGGAGTCGCAAAGGATCTTATTTTTAGAGCCATTCATAACGGAAAACCGATCGTTACCGCCAACAAGGCACTATTGGCGGTTCACGGAAATGCGATTTTCAAAGCCGCCATGGAACACAGCGTTGATCTTGCCTTTGAAGCGAGTGTCGGTGGATGTATGCCCATCATCAGGTCGCTGCGGGAATCTCTGGCGGGAAATCATATAAAATCCATGGCGGGTATTCTCAACGGCACCTGTAACTACATTCTGTCCAGAAGCACGGAAGACGGCAGCAGCTTTGAAGACGTGCTTAGAGAAGCTCAAAAGAACGGGTTTGCCGAAGCGGATCCGACATTGGATATTGACGGCATCGATACCGCCCACAAATTGGCCATTTTGTCTTCCCTGGCCTATGGCATGAAAATCAATTTCAACGATATCTATATTGAGGGGATCTCAAACATTACCCCCATGGACATCGAACTCGCCGGACAGTTCGGTTACCGGATCAAGCTCCTAGCCATTACCAAAAATGCAGGAGATGCCGTCGAGGCCAGGGTTCACCCCACCATGATTCCTTTTTCAAATCCGCTCTCCGGTGTTAATGGTGTCCTCAATGCCGTTACCATTTCCGGGGATGCCGTCGGCGACATGATGCTCTATGGCTATGGCGCGGGGATGATGCCCACCGCCAGCGCTGTGGTGGGTGATGTCATTGATATTGCGCGGAACCTGCTATCGGGTTCAACCGGGAGGGTCCCATTGCTCTCTTACCAAATGGCTCATATCCGCAACATCCCTATCCAGACAATTGATAACATATCGACCCATTACTACTTCCGGTTTTCCGCTCTGGACCGGCCCGGCGTTCTGTCGAAAATATCCGGTATTCTGGGCAATTACGGCATTAGTATCAAATCGGTACATCAAAAGGGCAGAAAATCTTTGGGGGCAGTCCCCATCGTCATGCTCACCCATCTCGCCAGAGAAAAGGATGTGCAGGATGCGTTGGCTGATATTTACAACCTCGATGTGGTCGGCGACCCGCCGGTGCTCATCCGGATAGAGGATGAAAACGGAGAAGATTGAGCAAAAAATCCGAGCAAAGAGGAACGGGCTTTAATATAGCTCTCTGATCCGACCAAGAGGACGATGTTTTTTATGAATATGACTTAGGTATAGAAAAGTGAGGGCATATGCACATTGTTTGTTCAGACCTGGAAGGCGTATTTGTTCCGGAAATATGGATCAATGTCGCCGAAAAAACAGGGATTGAAGAACTCCGGCTGACAACGCGAGATATTGCCGACTATGATGTATTGATGAGAAGGCGTCTCTCGATTCTTGATGAGAACCATCTTAAAATCAGTGATATTCAAGCGGTCATCGCAAAAATGAAACCACTTGATGGAGCGGTTGATTTTCTAAACTGGCTCCGATCTCGAACGCAGATCATTGTAGTATCCGATACCTTTGATCAGTTTGCGCGTCCTTTGATGGAAAAGCTGGGGTGGCCGACGCTTTTTTGTCACACCCTGTCCATTACACCCGAGGGCATCATCTCGGATTACGTTCTTCGGCAGAAAGACGGAAAACGGCAGTCGGTAATTTCCTTAAAAAAGTTGAATTACAAGACCATCGCCGTGGGCGATTCATATAATGACATCACCATGCTCAAAGAAGCAGACAATGGTATTCTTTTTAACCCGCCGGACAATGTAAAAAACGAGTTTCCTGAATTTCCGGTAACATTCAGCTATGAATCGCTGAAACGAATGATTCAAAAGATACTGTCAAGCCATTGAAATCAGCAGAAGACATAGGGGTAGAACCTGTATATATGCCAAAACACAAAACAACATGCCGGGTGAGATACGGTGATACGGATAAAATGGGCTTCGTCTATCATGCCAACTACTTCCGATGGTTTGAAATCGGACGCTCCGAAATGCTCAGATCCATGGGAATCTCTTACAAATCCATCGAATCAAAAGGGTTTTTTCTCCCCTTATCCGAGATGTATTGCAAATTTAACATCCCTTCACAATATGATGACATCCTGCTTATCGAAACGTCTCTCGACAAGCATTACCGGGCAGGTATGAAATTTGATTACCAAATATTCAGCGAAGACGGCGATAAACTCCTTGCCAGCGGATATACAAAACATGCATGTGTGGACAGCCGCAGCCGTGTAGTGAAACCGCCGAAATTTTTAACGGACATTATTGAAAAAAATTCCGATGCTGATTGACACTTCAAAATTTGATCGATGCCATCTCCTGGTTGTGGGAGATTTTATGCTCGATGAATACCTTTGGGGCGATGTTGACCGGATATCCCCTGAAGCACCGGTTCAGGTGGTTTCCATTCAAAACGCAGAGTTCGCACTGGGAGGCGCCGGCAATGTGGTCAACAAT
>JARRRC010000191.1:0-5968 GCA_037381105.1 Desulfobacterales bacterium | reverse complement strand
GCTGATTTTAGTGTTGACCCGTATTAAAGTCATTGATATAAGGTGGTTGTATCGTTGAATTCAAACGTTCATGAAAACGTTTGAATTAAGCGTTTATAGTAAATTGGGGGAAAATCATGCTGACTATAGAACAAAGACGAAAAACAGACAGGAAGCGTCGAGAACGCTGGCGTAAAAAGAAACTTGCACAGGGCTACAGACAGATTCAACTCATGCTGGCGCCCGAAGCCCAAGCCATTTTAATGAATGAGAAATACCGAACCAATGAGCCTTATGTGCAAATCATTCACCGTGCAATTCTTGAACTGGATAAGGGCATTCCAATCGCGTCTTCCGAAAATCAGGCAAAGCCCGTAATTTCAAAAACAAACGAGACACAAAATAGCGATTCAAGAAAAACAAGGCCACCTTCAAAAAGTCCGGACACAAAAAAGGCAAGTCAAGAAGGCCAATTGAAATTATTCTGAAGATCAATATTCAGATTTAGCGTTAAGAATGATGAATTTCTTATGTTAATATTTTGACAGGCGGCCTGTTTTTAAATCCCGCAAAATTCCAATACAAAGCCCCTAAAATCTAATCTTTCTCATCCATTCAGCCTAAATATATTTGATATCATGCATATTTTTTTATTTTGGGGCAAACGTTCCAAAAACACATCAAATCGGCACATATATTGCAAATAATTTGAAATCATTATTTTGCCTGACAAGAGCAAAAACAAGGCGGCTTAAAAATGGGTATGGTTCATGTGGACAATTTGGAAGTTGGCATGGTTTTGTCGGAAGATGTTAAAGACATAAGCTCGAGACTTCTTCTTACAAAAGGCCAAAAAATACAGTCGAACCACATCAGAATTTTTAAAATATGGGGAATTACGGAAGTCAGTGTCGTTGAATAATTCGGAAATTAATATCGACCCGGATAAATTGGAAAGAATAACAGAAGAAACAAAATTTCTTTTTAAGCATGTTGATCTTTCTCATCCGGCCATGCAGGAATTGTTCAGGATATCTCTATTATACAGAAGCCGGCAGGAAATAGATAATAATGACTACGTTACACCGACCCAATGTAATGATTTGAAAGACCACTCCATTTATGATGTGAAAAAAATGATTGCGGGCAAGGAAATAAAACTGCCTGAAATGCCGTCCACAGCTTTTGAGTTAAATGAGATTGTTGAAGATCCCACTGCCTCGGCTCATAGTATCGCCGAAGTCGTAAATAGAAGTCCGAGTTTGGCCACACTTCTGCTAAAAATCGTCAATTCATCATTCTACGGATTCCCTTCGAAAATAAACAATATTTCTCGGGCTGTCACGATAATCGGCACCCGAGAAATTACAGGACTGGCTCTAGGTCTCAGCATCGTTAAAGCTTTTAAGGACATTCCGAAAAAAGTTTTAGATATGAGCTCTTTTTTAAAACACAGTATTGCCTGCGGTATTATTTCAAGAATTTTAGCCGCAAAGAAAAACATGCCGCAAACAGAACAGATGTTTGTCAGCGGTCTATTGCATGACGTCGGCCGGTTGATTATTTATCGGTATTTTCCTGATCAGGCAATGACGGTGTTAAGTCTGGCCGCAAAGTCGGATAACGTTCTTTATCGGCAAGAAGACAGTTTTTTGGGCGGCAACCATACGCTCATTGGAAAGTATTTGCTGAAAGAATGGAAGCTTCCTTTAGAATTAGAAAACAATATATTTTTCCATCACAATCCTTCAGCCGCTCCTGATCCTTTAAAGGCAGCCATTATCCATCTGGCGGATATTATGGTGAATGCTTTAAGACTTGGAAGCAGCGGGGAAAGGTTCGTTCCATTTTTTGACGAAAAGGCGTGGCATAATTTGGATATATCACCCGGCGGTTTTGAAACGATAATTCAACATGCAACCCACCAGCTTGTTCCCTTAGAATCTTTTTTTCAAGGATAAAGCAGACGCGTTGGGTAGAAGCAAAAAGCAAAGACCAATGAATAAGAATTCCGGTTCAGATAAACTTGTAACGCGTGTCGAGTATTTGGAGGAAAATAGGCGGTTTATCCAAAATGCCTTGGAAATGGCACTGTCTTTGGGAGATTTTCAGGAGAAAATTAACGAACAAAACGACCATCATGAAATATTCAAAGAGACTGAAAAAAGAGTTTCCCGCATCATCCCGTTTGAAGCACGGGCCTTTTATGCTGTGGAGGAAGAAGATTCAAATCTTGTCTTGTCGGTATGCGAACCTAAAGATTTGAAACATCTTATTGAAGATGAAGTAGAATTGATGATTGACAATTATTTCATCGGCTGGGGTATGCATGAAAAAAGAGGTGTTCTTGTTGACTCAAAAGATCATTCAAAGCGGTTTTTGTTACATATTATTGCAACCCATTCAAAAATAATCGGCATGTTTGTGGGGTTGTGGCCGGGGCAAGGAGAAAGAATCCCGGATGTGTCTCTGGACCTGTTATCTATAATCCTTTTAAATTCGGCGAATGCAATAGAAAATACCAGATTCCGTCATTTAATGCACAGACAAAATAGTATCCTTGAAGAAAAAGTGAAGCAAAAAACAAAAGAAATAGAAACAGCAATGATAAAAGCCAATAGGATGGCTCTGGAAGCGGAAAGGGCCAGCCGTATCAAGAGCGAGTTTCTTGCCAACATGAGCCACGAAATTCGTACTCCCATGAATGCGGTCATCGGCATGTCAAGTCTTCTGTTAGAAACAACGTTGAGTCCCGAACAGAGAGAGTATGCGGCAATTATACGAAAAAGCGGAGATTCATTATTGTCCGTCATCAACGATATCCTTGATTATTCCAAGGTTGAATCCGGCAAACTCGATCTTGAAAATATTGATTTTGATTTAAGGGTGGCTATGGAGGAAATAACGGATCTTTTAGCCATAAAAGCGCATGAAAAGGGGTTGGAATATGTTTGCGTAATTTACCCAGAAGTCCCTTCGCTTTTATGCGGAGATCCGGGACGGCTGCGCCAGATATTGGTCAATCTTGCGGGGAATGCGATCAAGTTTACGGTAAAAGGCGAAGTGACGATTCGAGTTTCCCTCGAAGATGAGGATAAAACCCATGCCACTCTCTGTTTCAGTGTGTCCGACACAGGGATAGGTATCCATCCAAATGATACCGGTCGACTCTTTAAATCGTTCTCTCAGGTGGACAGCTCCACAACCCGAAAGTTTGGTGGAACCGGTTTGGGACTGGCAATATCACAGCAGCTTGCAAAATTGATGGGCGGTTGTATCGGTGTAAGAAGTGAAGAAGGGAAAGGCTCTACATTTTGGTTTACAGCAGTTTTTGAAAAACAGCCCGAAGGCAGCAAGGGGAAAAATATTGTTCCCGAGGATATCAGGAAGAAACATATACTGATCGTAGATGACAATGCAACGAATTGGTTTGTTTTAAAGGAACAGCTGAGATTGTGGGGATGCCGCTATCAAGAGGCTTCAAGGGGCATAGAGGCCTTAAATAAACTCACGCTGGCCAAGGCCGACGGATATCCTTTTGAAATCGCCGTTATCGATATGCAGATGCCGGAAATGGATGGGGAAACTTTGGGTCGGAAGATCAAACAAGATCCGGATCTGAAAAGCACAATACTCGTCTTATTGACTTCTATGGGTAAGCGCGGTGATGCCAAGCGGATAGAAAAAATCGGTTTTGCCGCATATTTGACCAAGCCGGTTAAACCTACCCAACTTTACGATTGCCTTGCTATGGTTAGCGGTGCGAAAAAAGAAATGCTAAAGCATCATCCGCCTACCATTGTTACACGGCACTCTATTGCCGATGACAAAAAACGCAAGCTCCGTATTCTGCTGGTTGAGGACAATGTTACGAACCAGAAAGTGGCTTTAAACATTCTCGGAAGATTCGGTTACAATGTTGATGCGGCGGCCAATGGTAAAGAAGCGGTAAAGGCTTTGGAGATGATACCTTACGATATCGTATTAATGGACTGCCAGATGCCGGAAATGGACGGTTACGAAGCTACCGAAAAGATCAGAAATCCGGCATCAAATGTGCTCGATCACAAGGTTCCTGTTATTGCCATGACGGCTCATGCAATGAAAGGGGATCGCGAGAAATGCCTGGACGCCGGTATGGATGATTATCTCTGTAAACCGGTTAACCCTCAGGAGCTTTGTGGTATGATTGAAAAGTGGATAGAAAAAATAGATCCTTCCGGGCATGAAAAAGCCCCGTTTTAAAAGATTAATCCATACCGACTGCTCCTGGTGCTTGGCCGCTTTACAGCAGTATCTCTTTTTAACCCCCCAATATTGGATATGCCTACCGGGTATTATCCGTTAATCTTGTCCCTCAGCTTGCCTGAACATTTAAACGTCACGATTTTCCTTGGTTTGAGCATCAAATCGTCACCGGTGGCGGGATTTCTGCCTTTGCGTTCTCTCTTTTCCTTGACACAAAATTTGCCAAATCCGGAGACAAGCACATCCTCACCGGAAGACAGTGTTTTTTTAATAATTTCAAGAAGGGTTTCGACAATTTCCGACGACTTGTTCTTGGGAAAGCCGGTCTGATTCTGGATGGATTCTACGATTTGAATTTTTGTAAGTGTCATGATGGCAGGCTCCTTTTAGATATAATATGAAAGTTTTAACATATTAAAAAAATTCTAATCAATGATATTGTAATTTGTCAAGAAAATATGTGGGTTACAATGGATATCCCGGTTATGTAATTCTATCTATGTGGTCGATGACGCCGATGGTGGTGAGATGGACAAGCCTCATAGCGTAAGTTCGTCCCAGGTTTGATTAAATTTTTTCTGCAAGAACTCGTGGATAAGGGCTCGTAATGAAAAAATCCGCCTTATGTTTTGATAAGGGTAATCGTTTGAATGCCATTGGTTCGGATAAAACTCGAATCGAGAAGGATTTTTTCACAACGATCCCTAATCTACTCAAACAGCTTCCAGCAAAAATTTAATCAAACCTGGGACGAACTTATCATCCCTTTAGGTAAAAAGGTGTCCTGGCAGTTTCACGCTTCACGGTTCGACACTTTTTTGCGTCTTTTGAGTCGTCGGGATAGAAAAGACTGGAATTCGTCCATATAAACATAGAAAACAGGGGTTACCACAAGCGTCAGGAATTGGGAAAAAAGCAGCCCGCCGACAACCGCCAGACCTAAGGGACGGCGGGATTCGGCGCCTGCGCCAAAGCCCAGTGCAATGGGCAACGTTCCCATGAGGGCCGCCATGGTGGTCATCATGATAGGCCGAAACCGGACGATGCAGGCCTCATGGATGGCTTCCACCGGTCCTTTGCCCTCTTTCCGTTCAGCCTCCAGAGCGAAGTCGATCATGATAATACCGTTTTTCTTGACGAGTCCCACCAGCATGATAATGCCCACGAAGGCATATATACTGAGATCAATTCGAAACAGAAGCAGCGTAACCAAAGCGCCGAACCCCGCAAACGGCAAAGCCGAAAGTATGGTGACCGGATGGATAAAACTCTCATAAAGAATTCCGAGTACCATATAGATAACCAGTATGGCCATCAGAAGAAGAAGCCCGAGACCGGCGATGGAAGACCGGAAAGCTTCGGCGGTTCCCTGAAAACTCGTGCTGATGCTGGCCGGAAGCGTTTTACGGGCCAGGTTTTCCACCTGACTGATCGCCCTGCTCAATGGAAAGTCGGGGTTGATGTTAAAAGACAGCGTCACCGAAGGGGCCTGGCCGGTGTGGTTGATGGAAAGCGGCCCCAAATCCTGTGTAATGCTTGCTATGGTTTTCAGCGGGACAAGTTGTCCATCCAGGGAGCGGACATAAAGCAAAGACAGGGCCGATGGGTCACGCTGGAAGTGCGTATCCACCTCCATGATGACCTGGTATGTATTGTTCCTCGTATAAATGGTTGAAATTTCACGAGAGCCGTATGCATAGTACAGTGTGTTCTCGACGGCCTCCGCGGTTACGCCCATGGC
>JARRRC010000190.1:0-6478 GCA_037381105.1 Desulfobacterales bacterium | reverse complement strand
GGTTTCAAATTTTTTTGCCGCTTCGTCAAGGTTCGGCCCCCCCGAGGATCTCAAAGAGCTTATCGACGCGGCCCATGATTCCGGGCTTCGTGTCCTTATGGATCTGATTCATTCCCATGGTGTATCGAACGAAGTTGAAGGGCTGAGCAGATTTGACGGTACACGGTATCAGTACTTTCATGATGGTCCCCGCGGTCTTCATGTCGCCTGGGATTCAAGATGTTTCGACTACGGCAAGTTGCAGGTCCTCCATTTTCTTCTTTCCAACTGCCGGTTTTGGCTGGATGAATACCGTTTTGACGGTTTCCGTTTCGACGGTATAACCAGCATGCTCTATTTCCATCATGGATTGTCTAAACCATTTACTTCGTATGACGACTATTTTGACGCCAGTGTGGACGAGGATGCGCTCACCTATTTAGGTCTCGCGAACAAAGTCATTCATACGATTCGCCCGGATGCCGTTACCATCGCCGAGGATATCAGCGGGATGCCGGGCCTGGCCGTTTCCTCTTCATCCGGCGGCATTGGATTTGATTATCGTTTTGCCATGGGGATCTCCGACAACTGGATACGTCTTGTCAAAGACGTTCCGGATGAAAACTGGCACATGGGACATCTGTGGTATGAATTGAACAATCGGAGGCAGGATGAAAAAACCATCAGTTATGCCGAATCCCATGATCAGGCGCTGGTGGGCGATAAGACGCTCATCTTCCGATTGATCGATTCGGACATGTATGACTGCATGAGTATAGGATGTGAAAACCTCAGGGTAGACCGGGGGATCGCGCTTCATAAGCTCATTCGTTTCATCACCCTTTCGACGGCCGACAGCGGGTATCTCAATTTTATAGGGAATGAATTCGGGCATCCCGAATGGATCGATTTTCCGCGAACCGGAAATAACTGGTCTTTGAAATATGCCCGGCGCCAGTGGCACCTGCTGGATGACACCAACCTGAAATATCATTTCCTTGCCGATTTTGACAAAGATATGATTTCGCTGGCCAAACGTTTCAAGCTCCTTGACTCACCGGACGCGCATCTTCTTTATGAACATAATGATGACAAGGTGATCGCTTTTAAACGCGGAGAGCTTATGTTTGTCTTTAATTTCCATCCGGCTCGGTCATATGCCGACTATTGCTTTGAAGTGCCGCCCGGCGAATACCGGATGATTTTCAACAGTGATGCCCCCGAATACGGCGGTCATTCCCGGCTGATCCCGGATCAACACCACTTAACGCTCAATGATACTTCAAGAGAATACAGCAGAAATCTGCTCTGCCTTTACATTCCCAACCGAACCGCCATGGTCCTGCAACCGGTTGAGTAACATTTTTGGGGTCGATTTTTACCTTATCGTAACTCTATAGACATATTTTACCCAATTGAAGCCGTAATGACCCTGGGCCACAACACGCAGCGGGAAACCGTTTTTCACGGGAAGGGGCTTTCCATTCACCCCGTATGCCAGAAAGACCTTGTTCGAAAGGATATCCTTTAGATGAAAACTCTCTGTTTTTTCATATGGCCCTTCAGGGCCGCTAAAGGCGGCAAGGGTCGCGCCGTCTTTTATTTTGGCTTTTTGAAGCAGGGCTGCCAGTGAAATGCCTTTCCAGCGGCCGTTATTGGCAAAAAATCCCGGACAGATCAAAAGGACATTCCGTTCAATGGCAGGGAGGGCGAGGATTTGCGAATATGACAGGTGAAACGGCTGTTCGACAATTCCTTCAATACGGAGGCGCCAGGTGTTCAGATTCGTCTGATAATTCGTTATCCCCATGGTTTTAAAATCATCCAGGGACGTAATATTTAAATTGCGGGTGTCCAGATTCGCCGGGTTTTTATCGATAAGGTCTTCTCGCGGAAAATTTTTGGGGAGGACTATTTTTTGAATTTTGGCATTCAGGAGACGGACCCATGAGAACAAAGGACCGGCAAAAAGAACGATTCCGGTTATAAGCCTGATCGATGTTTTGAGAAATTTTCTTTTGATCATTGTAACAATTTTTACAATTTAGTTTCTTGACGGTTGGTTATTTTTTTGAATATTAAAATGGATAATTTTTTAAACAGCTTCCAGCAAAAATTTAATCATACCTGAGACTCGTGTAATGTCAATTGGTTTAAAAACCTAAATAGAGTCCATCCATAAATGAGGATTTTTGTTCAAGAGCAAGGCATGCGAAAAAAATAACCACAGGCATATATTTGATATTCCGAGGATTATTTTTTGAGCATAACACTGGGATTGGGCAAAAAGACCATTTATGGTTGGGCACTAAATAATAAAAACATGTTTTACCCTTAAGAAATATCCGGCAAACTAACAACCCCGCGGAAACCCTATCATGAAGAGATTTGTGATTGTTGCGTCCCTTATTCTACTGGGCGTTGTGCTCGCCTTTCCGCTGTTCAGTATGACGTATTATACAATGGTGCGAACGTCGACCCCCCATTTCTGCGCTTCGTGCCACGAAATTCAATTTGCCTATAATACCTGGAAATCCTCCACGCATGCAAACAACGCTCAAGGTTTTGTAGCAGACTGCATGGATTGCCACTTGCCCGCTCCCGAAGACACGTTCAATTTCTTTTTTGCCAAAACCGTTCACGGCATGCGGGACATCATATTGCATTTTACTCAGGATGAATATGATCACGAAAAAAATCGTGAAAAAGCATATGCGTCGTTTAATAATGAACAATGCCGGAAATGCCACCGCAACATTTTATACATTCCGAATAAACGCGGCGCCATGCTGGCGCATCGTTCGGTGCTCTATCCGCGGCCCGGTTATGAAAAACGCTGTGTTGACTGCCATAAAAATCTGGTTCACAACAAAAGCGCGTTGTATCGATACAAGCAGTATCAGGATACCTATAGAGGGCTGGGTTTATAGAAGTGGTTTCAGAACCTCCCCTTGGCCTCAATCTCTGCGTTGGACTGAGACGGCCAATCCTCGAAATATTCCCGATATTCCTGCGGTTGGCCGTTTCAGTCCGCCTTGACCTTGAACCCGATTGAAGGTTTTGAAACCACTTCTATCAATTGGCAAATATATAAAATCAGATTCTAATCGCCAACTAAGCGGCATAGCCGCGTTTCATAAAATCGTTACACGATTTTATGAAGAGGAGGTCACTGATGAAACGAATGCTAATCATCACCATGTTTTTTATTGGGGCGTCCGGTCTTTTGGCAGCCGGGAGTCTGGTTGCCGATGCCCGGGGGGCTGAAAACATGCCGAAAAGCAAGGAATTCAGGATCGAGCGCAGTATGCCGAAAGAAGCCATCGCCTGTATTGATTGCCATAAAAAAGAGCATCCGGGCTTATTTTCCGACTGGGCGCACAGCCGGCATGCCAGCGCAAACATTACCTGCTATGATTGCCACAAGGCTGAAGCATTCGACCCGGATGTCAGCGTCTCACATTACAAACAATATGAACGTTCGGATCAAAAATATGAACAAAAGAATACAAAGTCCCGATATCAGCCGTGGTTACCCCGAAGGACTGCTCTCGCTGCCATCCGGATGAGGCCAAGCAGTACAATATCAGCAAACATGCCAACACACTGGAGCTGATATGGAAAATCGATCCATGGCTCAATAAGGGCATGAACAGCGATTTTGAAAGAGCAGCCGGATGTTATCACTGTCACGGGACCATTTTAAAGAAAAAAGACGGTGCCATTGATCCTGAAACGTGGCCCAATGTAGGTGTTGGCAGAATCAATTTTGACGGCAGTCGCGGAAGCTGCAGCAGCTGTCATACCCGTCATCGCTTCTCTGTAATGGAAGCCAGAAAACCCGAAGCTTGCGGTCAGTGCCATTTAGGGCCGGACCATCCTCAGATTGAGATCTACATGGAATCCAAACACGGCGACATCTATACCGCTCACGGGCAGGAGTACAACTGGAATGCCGCTCCGGGAACCTGGACTCCCGGCGTTGACTTCAGAGGCCCCACCTGTGCATCATGTCATATGTCCGGCGCGGGGAATGTTTTAACGTCTCATGATGTCACCGAGAGACTTTCTTGGGAAACTCAGGCCCCTTTAACCGTCCGTCCGGAAAACTTCAAACCTTTCCCCGCCAAGACGAACTGGAAGACGGAACGGGAAAAAATGAAGAACATCTGTATGCAGTGCCACGGCAAAACATGGGTTGACGACCACTACATCAAACTCGACAAAGTGGTGGAAGAATACAATGACATCTATTTTAAACCGGCCAAGAAAATGCTTGACGATCTATACGCAAAAGGGCTTTTGGATAACAGCAGATTCTTCGATGAGCGACTGGAAGTAGATTACTATGAGCTGTGGCATCATGAAGGCCGCAGAGCCCGCATGGGTGCGGCAATGATGGCGCCGGATTATTCCTGGTGGCATGGCTTTTATGAGCTTAAAAAACGATACAACAATTATATGGAAGATGCCCGTGACCTGATTGATCACAATAAAAAGGCATATAAAGCCGTCGACTACCCCAATGCCACCGGAAGCACCGTCAAACCGAAAGTTCTTTTTTCAAAATAACTGCCGGTGCATGTAAAACAGTAATTCTAATATCCCAGATAATGAAACGGTTCTATATCGGAAAGCTCCTGGGGGGCGAGTGTTTTAAATCCTGATGCTTCAATCAAATTCTTGGCCCGTTCCAATTCCTTAACATCCAAAATAAAAACGGCATCTTTTCGACTTTCTATTACAAAGCCGTAGCCGTTTTCAATATTGATTTTTTCAGTGAGAAGGATCTGTAAAAGCTTATCAAGCCCACCCGGACGATCTTCGATCAGCACCGCAATAATTTCTTTGAGTTCAACCGGGATGCCTTCTTTGGTGAGCGCCTTGTGACCCTGCTTTGGATTGTTTACAATCAGATTGATAAATCCCGAATCACCAAAAGAGGATATCGTAGCGGAACGAATATTGATATTTTTCCGGGTCAGGATTGATGTCACCCGGGCCAAAACGCCGGGTTTGTTCTCTGCCGGTAGGGGAAACCTTCCTATGGTGTCAATATAAATCCAGCAAATCTTCAGTGATGCCCGGCGTCAAGGCAACGTTCTCCGGCTTAAATGGCGAATCTTTCGGGACCGCCTCTTTGTACCGGTGCTGGTGTTGATAACGGCCGTAAAACTTGGGGTGTTGTTTTATCATGTCATCCAGCCAGGTAAGACACTATTCTGGCCGGTTGTGATACGGTTAAATCTTCAGTACAGGGAAGCTGCGTATCCAGCAACACCCCCTCGGATTCACGGATCAGATGATGAACTTTTTGAAGGATGTTTTTTAATCTGAGCTTTTCGTCATTTTTAAGGTCATCCCACTTTTTAAAGATTTGTCCGGATGTTCTCGATCCAAGATAGACATCTGTTCCGACAGAAATTTCAAGCTCAAAGTCTTCAGTTTTGATAATCATAGAATAAACCCTCCATTACTATCGTATCGTTATTGATCGATAAAATAATGGTGGCAATGCAAAAATTGTGCACAATCGATTGTTCTATGATACTTTAAATTATATTAGGTAGTTATGTGGGGAATAAAAAAATACGAAGGGGCGCACGATAGATTTTATGTATTATTCATCATAATTTTATGAAAAGTTTTTCACTTTTTTATATTCGATCCATTGAAGTTCGAGTATTGATCGAGATCGGCAAGTCTTTCTTTTTTAGACTCTTTGGATAGGCAACACCAAATCGATAAACTGTTGGCGCCGCCGGTAATGGGTCATGTAATCGTCATAGTATTTCAAATGATGTTTTGTCGCCAGCCAGCGCCGCAGACTAACCTGCTCGACGGTTGTCGCAAAACTTTCATTAAAGGTGGTGTCATCGGGCACATAGAGAAGATGGTGGGCGAGTTCGTGAAAGATCAGCGCTGCCAGCTTGATATCACTGGAATAAATGAAGGTACTTAGAACCGGGTCATCAAACCATCCCAGCGTTGAGTACGCCACAACACCGCCGATATAGACATCATACCCTTTCGCTTTTAATTGCTCGGCATAATTAAAAGCGTCTGTTTCTGAAAAATATCCTCGATAAACCGCACAACCGATAATTGGATAACACCAGGTTTTGGCTGAAAAAGAGAACTCCGGTGTTGCGTAGACATTCCATACGGCAAATCGTCTTTCAAGCGCCACGTAGCTAAGGTATTGATCATCTGCGGGCAGAAAAAGATCATCTTTTGCAAATTTTCGGATATCCAATATCAGTTTCAGCTTTTGTTTAAGCTTTTCAGGAGCATCAGGTTCTTCCAGAATCTGATGGATCGGCTGTCTTTTATTGAGAATAGAGATTTGGCCGGATATCAGTTGGCCATAATATCGTATCGATGAACAGCCGGTTAACGTCGCTGTCAAAAATATGCTGAAACCCATAATCGTCCAAAACTTATTCTGTATCATTTTAGCCTTTCGGAACCTGAGATTTGGGTGAAAATGTTAAATAGT
>JARRRC010000189.1:0-5101 GCA_037381105.1 Desulfobacterales bacterium | reverse complement strand
GGTAAACGTTAAGAACATGACTGAAAATTTTAAACCCAAAATAACATTGTTTCATTGTATCAATGCCTTTGGCGACGCTGCCGAGCTGTCTTTAAACGGGAACAAGACCTGTGAAATAAAAACCGTCAAGATGGCCTGTTCCAGCATGGTCAAGGATGTTTTTTTGCTTCGGGCTTTTGAAGCCGGGGCTGATGGCGTGGTCGTAATGGTCTGTCCGGAAGGCCAATGTCGTTATGTGGAAGGCAATATACGGGCAAAAAAACGCGTGGCATGGGTCCGGAATCTTCTGGACGAGATCGGGCTCGACGGCCGGCGCCTGTCATTGGTCAACATGGCTGCCGGAGATAAAGCCACAGCAACCCAAACAATGGATGATGTCGTTGAAAAACTGGCCGAATTGGGTCCCAATCCGGCCGTATGAATGGAGTCGATCAATGATAGTTGGTGAACAAAAATCCATATCGGAAATCAAAACCATCATCGCACCTTATAAGAAAATTTTGATATTGGGATGCGGTACCTGTGTCAAAACCTGCTTTGCAGGCGGCGAGGACGAAGTGGCTGTCCTGGCTTCCGCCTTGAGGTTGGCCTGTAAAAAAGACGGCAGAGAGATCGAAATTGAAGAATTCACTGTCGAACGCCAATGTGAGGACGAATTCATCCAGGAAGGAGCGCCGGCCGTCGCCCGAAACGAGGGAGTGCTGTCTCTGGCCTGCGGTGCCGGTGTTCAGGCCCTTGCCAGACGGTTCGTTAAGACCCCGGTTCTCCCGGGCGTCAACACCACCTTCATCGGGGTTCTTGAAAAGCAGGGGGTATTTACCGAGGAATGTGCCGGCTGCGGGGATTGCAAACTCGCCGTATTCGGCGGAATTTGTCCGGTAACCCGCTGTGCCAAAAAACTCTTAAACGGTCCGTGCGGCGGATCACAGAATGGTAAATGCGAAGTCAATCCCGAAACCGATTGCGCATGGCAATTGATCATAGAGCGGCTCAGGATATTGGGACAAATAAATAATTTAAGGCTCTATGTCCCCCCGAAAAACTGGCAGACCAGCCTTTCCGGCGGCCCGAGAAAAATGGTAAGAGAGGATCACATGATATGAACGAAAAACCGATCAGCAGGCTTCAGGAGATTTTAACAAAAGGAGAATTTGCCGTCACCGCAGAATGCGGTCCGCCACGGGGAGCAAATCCTGAGGTTATCCGTAAAAAAGGCGAGATGTTAAACGGATACGTGGATGCCGTCAATGTCACCGACAACCAAACCGCCATTGTCAGAATGTCCAGCATTGCGGCATGTGCGCATCTTTTGCAGATGGGTATGGAGCCGGTGATGCAAATGGTCGTCAGAGATCGAAACAGGATCGCCCTGCAATCGGATATCATGGGGGCCTATTCTTTAGGCATCAGAAATATTTTATGCCTATCGGGAGACCATCAAAGTTTCGGGAGCCAGCCCGATGCGTTGAATGTTTTCGATATCGACTCCATGAATCTTATCCGAACCGTTCAGACCATGCGCGACGAAGGAAAGGACATGAGCGGCTTTGAGTTGAACGAACCGCCTCGGATGTTCATCGGCGCAGCTGCCAATCCCTTTGCCGATCCTTTTGAATACCGTGTCATTCGACTCGCCAAAAAGATCGATGCCGGCGCCGACTTTATCCAGACCCAATGCATTTACAACCTGGACCGCTTCAGGGAGTGGATGAAAATGGCCCGGGAAGAAGGTCTGACCGAAAAGGTCCATATTCTTGGCGGTGTCACCCCCTTGAAATCCGCCGGCATGGCGAAATTCATGAACAACAAGGTTGCCGGCATGGATGTTCCCGATGAGCTGATTAAGCGAATGGCGGGCGTTCCCAAGGAAAAAGCCGTAGAAGAAGGCCTAAAAATATGTCTGGAAACCATCGCCGAAATCCGCGACATAAAAGGCGTTCACGGCGTTCATATCATGGCTATCGAGTGGGAGGACATCGTCGGCGAAATCGTCAAGGCGGCGGGCTTGACGCCAAGACCATAAAGATTGATGATTTATGATTGTTGATTGATGATTGTAAAATATTTTTAAACCGATGCTGAATCGATCCTTAAAAGATTAATCATTATAGATTATTGAAATGTTGCAAACTGGAGAACCAAATGCCAAAGAAGTATCATATTCCTATTAAAACCGCCAATCCGAGGTACCACCCCATCGGCAAGTATGCCACGGTGGAGTTCCGGGAAGACTGCGCCGGCAGTTGCAGAAACTGCGTAAAGAAAAAATGTGTTTACGGCATTTTCAAGGAAAACTACCTTCACATGAGCACCATGAACGAGCCTGAATACCTGTATGCCTGTAATAGTTGCTTTCGCTGTGTTCAAGAATGCACCAGGGGCATTTTTTCCCGGGTTATCAACCCTGAATATCGAACATTGGGAGATGAGTACTGGCGTCCCGATATTATCAACAGACTCTGGTATCAGGCCCATACCGGAAAAATTCCGGTATCGGGGGCCGGTTACCGGGGCCCTTTTGTGGCCGCCGGGTTCGATTCCATGTGGACCGATATGTCTGAAATCGTCCGCCCCACCAGAGACGGCATCCACGGTCGGGAGTATATCAACACCTGCATTGAAATCTCCCGCAGGATATCTCCCTTAAGGTTTAAAGCCGACATGTCTTTGGCTTCGGAAATACTTCCGATACTGGAAATTCCGATACCGTTGATGTTTCGGCTGCCGGATAACCTGATCATCAATTTACCGATTGTCGAATCAGCAGCAAGGGCAGCCCAGATGGTCGGCACGTTGCTGATCATCCGACCTGAAGATTATTCGGATACGCTGCTGCCTTATGCCCGAAACCTGATTCTCAGTCTCACCAATGACAATTTCGCGGATCACAAAGCGTTCATTCGGCAAAGTCGAGCCATTGAACTGGAATTTTGTACGCACATCGAAGATACCATTCGCAACATCCGTAAAATAAAACCGGACATCGTTTTGATCATTCGTATTCCCTTGAATGCCGATGCCGCATCCCGCGCCTTAAAACTTTCGACACTGGATGTCGACACGCTTCATTTTTATGCAGACGAACACGGCGGCGAACTGGATACCGAACATCCCCGGTTCTTAAAAGAAATGATACGAGAGGTGCATCTGAAGCTCGTCAACGAGTTCGTCAGACAAAGAATCAATCTGGTATTTTCAGGCGGTATCGCCATGGCCGAACATATGGCCAAAGCGATCATTTGCGGTGCCGACGGCGTCATTGTTGACATTCCTTTGCTCATCGCACTCGAATGCAGATTGTGTTTTCGTTGTCGAAAAGATCTGCCTTGCCCCGCCAAAATAGACAACATCATGGATCCGCAATGGGGGAGCCAGAGAATGACCAACCTAATGGGTGCATGGCACAGTCAACTCATCGAAGTGATGGGTGCCATGGGCATCCGGGAGGCAAGGCGGCTGAGGGGAGAAGTCGGCCGGTCCATGTGGTTTGAGGATCTGGAAACGGAAAGTTTCGGCCCCATATTCGGCAAAAGAAAAATAGCAGGATTAAAATAAATCATGAAAACAAACGACATTTACTTTCGATTCCCGAAAATCGTTCAAGTGCCGGACCGGTTTCGCAACCCTATCGGCAAATACACCATCCGGAGAAATTCAAAATGTATTTCTTGCGGGCTGTGTGCGGAACTGTGCCCCTACGGAGTGCATCCGCGATATGACGTCTACGCCAAACCAATACGCCCGAAAGATTACAAATGTATCGGTTTTAAATGCAAAGAAAATGATTTTTTCTGCATCGACCGTTGTCCGGAACAGGCATTAACGCTTCGGCGCAATCCGATCCTGGAAACTTTAGGAGATTATCGATGGACCGCCGAGATGCTTATCGCGCACTGGGAAATGGCTGAAACCGGCGATCTTCCGGTAGTAGACCTGGAATACAACCTGGGCAACTCCCGTGGCGGTTTCGATAAAATCCGCTTCAAAACGCCGAATCCGGCAGACTACCTTTCCCTTAGCGATGAGGAGATCGATACCAGCGTGTTATTGAACAAACGCGACGATGGCCGGCCGAAGGTGGTTAACGGCATCCCCTGCTACGGCGGCGGCATGTCATACGGATCCACCGCTCTGCCGGTTATGGTGGCCAGGGCTCGGGCGGCCACGCTCCTGAATACCCTGACCTGCACCGGAGAAGGCGGATATCCTCTGGAGTTGGTCCCATATGCCGAGCATGTCATCACCCAGGTCGCCACCGGGTTGTTCGGCGTGAGAGAAGAGACCATTCGGTTTGCGCCCATGGTGGAATTCAAATACGCCCAAGGTGCAAAACCCGGATTGGGCGGACATTTGCTGGGAGACAAAGTCACCCGTGAAGTAGCGGCCATGCGTGAAACGGTCGTTGGAAATGCCCTGTTTTCGCCGTTTCCGTTTCACAGTGTCTATTCTGTGGAAGACCATAAAAAACACGTGGATTGGATCAAAGAAATAAATCCGAAAGCACTGGTTTCCGTTAAGGTCTCCACGCCCACGGATGTGGATATGGTCGCCGTGGGGAGCTACTATGCCGGCGCCCATGTGGTTCATCTGGACGGCAGTTACGGCGGAACCGGCGCAGCGCCGGATATTGCAAAAAAGAACATTGCCATGCCCATTGAATATGCCATTCCCAAGGTGCATCGATTTTTACAAGAAGAAGGGGTCAGGGATCAGGTCTGCCTGATTGCCAGCGGCGGCATTCGCAATGCACTGGATGTAGCCAAAGCAATCGCACTGGGTGCTGACGGAGCGGTTATCGGAACGGCGGAACTGGTCGCTTTGGAGTGTGTTCGCTGCGGCCATTGCGAAAGCGGTCGGGGTTGCGCCCGGGGTATTGCATCCACGGATCACGAGCTGGGTTATATGATTTCAGAAGACTGGGCCACCCAGCGAATCGTCAACATGTACACGGCCTGGCGAAAACAATGGTGTGAAATTTTAAGGCAATACGGGCTGGCCAGCATAAGGGACCTGGTGGGAAGATCTGATCTGCTGGTCCATCTGGATTATCTGGAAGAAGAAGAAAGGTCGCAATACCAGCCGGCGCCCCGGGCGGAACTCA
>JARRRC010000188.1:0-12598 GCA_037381105.1 Desulfobacterales bacterium | reverse complement strand
CTATCACATGGATAAATTTTCGCGCGGGTTTGAACGGATCATCGATGTCTGGGGGGCTGATCATCACGGTTACATTTCCCGCGTTGTCAGTGCCATTGAAGCCTCGGGTTTGAGCAGGGACCGATTTAATGTCATTCTTGTCCAGCTTGTCAATCTTCTTCGAGAAGGGGTACCCGTGGCCATGTCGACACGGGCCGGTGAATTTGTGACACTCAATGAGGTTGTCAATGAAGTCGGAAGAGATGCCGCAAGATTTATTTTCCTTACACGTCATTACGACAGTCCCCTTGATTTTGACTTGGAATTGGCAAAGAAAAAGACCAACGACAACCCGGTTTATTATGTCCAATACGTCCATGCCAGAATTTCGAGTATTTTGAAAAAGGGCCAAGAAAAAGGTTTAAGTGAGGCCGGGTGGGATGAAGCGGCCGTTGCGATGCTCCGGGAACCCGAGGAAATCAATCTCATTAAAACCATGGATCGTTATCCTGAAATTGTTGAAGAAAGCGCAAAATATATGGAACCCCATCGAATCACATTTTATTTAATGGATCTTGCGTCTTCCTTTCACGCTTACTATAACAAGCACAGAGTGTTGTCTGACGAACCATTGCTCTCTAAAGCCAGGCTCTATTTGGTGCTGGCGGTTCAGAAAGTTATTCGAAACGGATTGGCTCTGCTGGGGGTTTCCGCACCGGACAGGATGTAACTCAAATGCGACATATCGAAATTTTTACAACTTGACGGAAATATAGCCATTTTTTCGAAGCATTAACAGTTGTCTTGAATATGGAACAATGGAATAGTGGAATATTGGGAGGTTGGGTTTAAAAGGATATAATTCATTACTAATTTTGTCTTCAACACGAATTCACCATCAATCCGAAGTGATATTATCCTATAAATCATTATTCCAGCATTCCATCATTCCAATTTGGGCGACTTTCCTGTTTTAGTCGGTTAGGGTGTAGCCTTGTATTTGTTCACTGAAGATACCCCGTGCACGATAAGATAATGGATAAAGAAGAAAAAACACCGGCTCCGAAAATAAAATCTTCAAGAAAACAGAAGAAAAAAAGACTAATCCCCTGGATCGGTTTGACCTTGTTTGCCTGTGCATGGATGTTTGTTCTCGGCATTTTTGTAGGAAGGGAGATGGTTCCTGTGCGGTTTGATATCGAAAAACTTCAAAAGGAATTGGGCGCCTTAAAGGAAACGGTGATCAAAAAAGAGCTGGATCAGTATAAAATCGATTCAAATGCCGATGTTACTAAAACCAAAATGAAATTTTATGAGAGCCTGAAAAAAACCGATAGGATAGATAACCTGAAAAATACAGAGGTCAAACCGCAAAAAAAGACGTTGCCGGAAAAGGTTGTTTCTTTGCCACCGTCCAAGGTGCCCAGCCAAAAACAAAAATCCGGTCTTAGAAAAGCATCTCAGGACAACCCGCTTGCCGGTGCAGGTTCGCTTGCCGGCCAAGCAAAGCGAGGCGACCAGAGGAACGAGGGTGCAGGTCAGAGTTTTACAATTCAGGTGGCTTCGACGAGAGATTCGGGGGAAGCCGACAAGCTGGTGAACAAATTAAAAAAACAAGGATACCCGGCCTATCGCAGCATCGGCAATATTTCCGGCAAAGGCACCTGGTACAGGGTTCGGATGGGATATTTCAAAAACAAAACTGAAGCCGGCCTCATGCTTAGACGGCTGAAAGAAGAAAAAATAAACGCTATTATTGTACTGCAAAATAGCGAGAGCATACCGCAAAAAAAGACGTTGCCGGAAAAAGTCGTATCTTTGCAGAAAACCAAGACGTCAGGCCAAAGCATGGACTCGGCTCAAAAAGAAAAGAAATCCGGTTTTAAAAAAGCATCTCGGGACAACCCGCCTGCCGTTGCAGGCTCGCCTGACGGCCAAGCAAAGCGAGGCGATCAGGTAAACGATGGGGCAGGTAAGAATTTTACGGTTCAGGTGGCCTCAATGAGAGATTCGGGGGAAGCCGACAAGTTGGTGAACAAATTAAAAAAACAAGGATACCCGGCCTATCGCAGCATCGGTAAAATTCCCGGCAAAGGCATCTGGTACAGGGTTCGGGTGGGGTATTATAGAAGCAAGACTGAAGCCGGTCCTACGCTTAAGCGGTTGAAAAAAGGTAAAATAGACGCCGTCATTGTTCAACGATAGGAGATTAATTCCCGATTTTTACGTTTTAATATATAAAAACGTGTCAAATGATTAAAGGTAAATAACATGAAAATAAGCAGAGAAGAGGTTATTCATGTGGCGGACCTTGCCCGTCTCGAGGTGGATGCGGAACTCATCGACAAGTTCGCCGAACAACTTGGGACAATACTGGAGTATGTGGATACGTTGAAAAATGTTGACACAAAAGGCGTAGAACCAACTTCTCATGCCATCTATATGACCAATGCCTTTCGGGAGGATGATGAGGAGCGTCAGTTTAACAGGGATTCAGCCCTGGCCAACGCTCCGGATAAAGAAGATGGAAATTTTATCGTTCCAAAGGTAGTGGGCTAGCTGATGTTATGTTCAGTGCTTGGCCGGAAATTCGAAATACGAAGCACGAAATCCGAAACAATACCAAAATAAAAATGTTCCAATGACAAAAACATCAGCTTCCTATGGCTTGTGCGATTCGATTGAGTCAGTTTGTCATTTGATTTTCGAATTTGTTTCGTATTTCTAATTTCGATATTCGGATTTTTCTTGAACATGAGTTGTCAGGTTCTCGATCGTATAGATTCATTCGATGAAACCATTGGCGCCTATATTACCGTGGACGCTGAAACAGCCATGGAACGGGCCGCAATTGCCGACAAAGCAATTTCAGAGGGCCGCGTAACACCCCTGACCGGTATTCCCATTGCACTAAAAGATATCATTTGTACCAAAGGCCTCCGAACGACATGCGGTTCAAGGATTTTAGAAAATTTCATTCCTCCTTACGATGCCACTGTAATCAAAAAATTGAAAAAACAGGGTGCCGTGATCGTCGG
The DNA here is from genome assembly GCA_037381105.1 of Desulfobacterales bacterium. Lineage (GTDB taxonomy): Bacteria > Desulfobacterota > Desulfobacteria > Desulfobacterales > UBA11574 > UBA11574. The sequence continues at coordinate 9,581 of JARRRC010000188.1, read as the reverse complement.
CAAGCTGAATATGGATGAATTTGCCATGGGTTCGTCCAACGAGCATTCGGCGTTCAAATTGACACGCAATCCATGGGATCTTACCCGTATTCCCGGTGGTTCCAGCGGCGGATCGGCGGCGGCGGTCGCAGCGGATATGTGTATCGGCGCCTTGGGTTCGGACACCGGCGGTTCCATCCGTCAACCTGCATCTCACTGCGGAGTGGTAGGTGTGAAGCCGACATACGGGAGAGTTTCCCGTTTCGGCCTTGTGGCCTTTGCCTCTTCACTGGACCAAATCGGGCCTTTAACGAAAACTGTTTCGGACAGCGCCGTTATAATGAACGCCATTGCAGGTTATGATGCGTCTGATTCCACATCGGTACCGAAGGATGTGCCGGACTATACATCCTTTTTAGAAAACGGTTTGAAAGGAATGATCGCAGGCATTCCCAAAGAATATGCCGCAGCCCGGGGACTTGATCCGGATGTTTCCACGGCAGTAGAAAATGCGGTTCAGAAAGTAAAAGACATGGGTGCCGAGTGTGTAGAGATCTCTTTACCCCACACAGAATATGTGGTGGCCGTCTATTATATCATTGCGCCTTCTGAAGCCAGTTCCAATCTGGCACGGTATGACGGGGTGAAATACGGCTTCAGGGATAAGGGAAAAGAGAGTCTTATGGAAATGTACAAAAGTACTCGATCCAAGGGATTTGGACCGGAAGTTCAGCGCCGGGTTCTTTTGGGCACCTATTCGCTTTCAGCCGGATATTACGATGCATATTACAAAAAGGCTTCCCAGGTGAGGACATTGATCATTGAAGATTTCAAAAATGCATTTAACGTCTGTGACGTGATCCTTTCACCGGTGGCACCCACGCCGGCTTTTAAAATCGGGGAAATGGTCGATGACCCGCTGACCATGTATCTATCCGACATATTTACACTTTCGGCAAACCTTGCCGGGATTCCCGGGATTTCCGTTCCTTGCGGATTCTCGTCTAAGGGCCTTCCCATCGGTTTGCAGATCATGGCCAGGCATTTTGAGGAAGGAAAACTTTTCAAGGTCGCTTATAATTTCGAACAGGCTACGGATTTTCATATGAAAAAACCACAATTATAATTATTTGTATACCATAACACAAAGAGCACGAAGATGAAATTTGATGAATTTTGAACCTGAATCTGTAAAAATTTCAAATAACAAATCTCAAATAACAAACAAATACCAATGACCAAAATTCAAAATAACAAACCAGTATTTGATATTTGGTGCTTGGAATTTGTGATTTTATAGATTTCGTGAAGGGTTACGTAAATTTTTACTGTTCTGCATGGCAAAAATAATTAAAAGAGGAGATTGAGCTATGAGCATCCAACCGGAAGGAGAAGATTTGAGAAAGGCCGTAAAATGGATTTCCCAAGAACGTCAATTCAATCCTGGAAAGGAATTACAGACGCTCATTGATGAAGCGTGCATGAAATTCGATCTTTCACCCAAAGAAGCGGATTTTCTACTCCGCCAAATGCTTGAGAAAGAATAGTAAAATAGTGAACAGTAAATAATGAACAGTAAATAGTGAATAGTGAATCGTGAATCGTGAATCGTGACGAGTAATGAGCAACGCGTTATGGGTGATGAGCGGATTCCATTTGGCACGCGTTACGATTTACTATTAATTGTATTTTTGCGTATCGATGATGTCTAAAATCAAAATCCTACCCGAGATCCTTTCCAATAAAATCGCCGCGGGAGAGGTGGTGGAACGTCCGGCTTCCGTGGTCAAAGAGCTGGTTGAAAATGCGCTGGATGCAAACAGCGGCCGAATCATGATCGACGTGGGAAAAGGCGGCCGTTCCATGATTCGGGTTTCAGACAACGGTGTCGGGATGAGCCGTGATGACGCCATATTGTCAGTGGAAAGATACGCTACCAGCAAGATACACAGGGACACGGATCTTTTTGCCATTCGCACCCTGGGTTTTCGGGGAGAAGCCCTGCCGAGTATTGCAGCGGTTTCAAAGTTTTGTCTCAATACACGGGCTGAAAATTCTGCGTCCGGCACTGAAATTATTGTCGAGGGGGGTACCATTAAAAAAGTATCGGAAATCGGCGCTCCCCGGGGAACCATGGTGACCGTCGAGCAGCTTTTTTTCAACATGCCGGCCCGTCGAAAATTCCTAAAGACCGTCACTACGGAAATGGGGCATATCGTCGATTCGATGACAAAAATCGCTTTGGGATGGTCCGGGGTCCAGTTCAGATTGACACATAACCAAAAGATGGTTAAAAACTGGCCGGCGACCAGCGATTCCGCTGACAGGATCGCGGATATCCTGGGCAATGATATTAAAGATGATTTGTTCAAAGCGGAGTTTTCAACGGACGATGTTTCGGTGACCGGGTGGATATCTTCTGCCCGGAATACGCGCAGGACATCCCGGGGGATCTATATCTATGTTAACGGCAGAGCTGTTCGTGATCGGATTATCCAGCATGCCTTGTTCGAAGGGTATTCCGGCAGACTGGTAAAGGGCCAGTTCCCGGTGGCGGTCCTTTTTGTTCGTGTACCCTATGATCAGGTGGATGTGAATGTCCACCCCTCAAAACATGAAATTCGGTTTGCACAGCAGAAAAAAATTCATGATGTTATCCTTCGGGTGGTTGCGGATACATTGCGTCTCGGGGATCAGCCCGGATGGCGCCCAAAACAGCATTTTGGAACAGATGCAGGAAGAGAAAAGAATCTTATTTCGGAATCCGTTATCGATTTCAGTGCGAAGGGAGAAGAAATTCAACCCCCGGTATCGCCTCGAAAGAGTGATCTTCGCTTCACCCCGACCCACAGCCAATCTCCCGGTGAAAGCGGGATCTTTGCTTCGCCAGGGTCTGCATTTCCTTCACAGCGGGATCTGAGCCCGGCCCGGAACAGTTTTCAGACGCCGATCTGGGGGAAAAAACGGTTCGGCGATTTGCGTGTGCTCGGACAAATTCATGACACGTACATCCTCTGTGAGTCCATGGATGGATTGATTCTCATCGATCAGCACGCCGCCCACGAACGGAAGACTGATTCCGGATCTTATGGAATTGGGATTGGAGATAGCCCCTTTTGGGGGAGATACTTTTGTGGTAAAGGCAGTTCCTTTGCCTTTGAAACACAAGGCAATCAAGCCGCTCGTGATAGAGATGGTGGAAAAGACAGCCGAGATCGATTTTTCTTCCGGTCTGGAAGCGGTGCTTGACCGGTGTCTTGAGGTGATGGCGTGCCACAGCGCCATCCGGGCCAATCAGAAGCTGTCGGACAGAGAGATTAACGCTTTGCTCCACCAGCTTGATGGGTGCGACCGGTCATCAAACTGTCCCCATGGCCGCCCCACTTGGATTCAATGGCGCCTTAAAGATCTTGAAAAAATGTTTAAACGGATTGTCTGAAAAGAGTGAATAGTAAATGGTGAACAGTGAACAGTGAATAGGAAATAGGAAATAGGAAATAGTGAAGGGTCAAAGTAAAAAGGGGCCGGCTTAGCGGCCGGCCCCTTTTTTATATTCATAACATGATCATACGATTGTATTTAAAAAAACTTGTATTGAATTCCCAATCCGACAATGACGACATCTTTTTCAAAATGTAATCCATAACTGGTTGTGGCGTCATCATAGAATGTTTTTAGGACGCCGAGATTGAGATCCCAATTGGGCGCCGGCTTATATGCAACACCGCCGGCAATGGTGCTGGCATCCAGTTCCGGTGTTTCGATGGACATGTTGTCCGGATTGATGCCCACCCAGGTGTACATGTATCCCACGCTGGCCTTCCATTTGGGATTGAAGGTGTATTCACAGGCAATGCCGACGTCGTACCCGTCGTCCTTTACGGTCTCGTTCCCCGAGGTGATCGGGTTGTCTTCCCAGGAGGCGTCGTCGTTGAAGTAATACGTGAGGTCTGCTTCGACCCTGATTTTCGGCGTGAACTTATAGGAAACGCCCACACCCAGCACGGCCGGAAGATCCCTGCTCCTCTGGAAACCCTCGGTGACAATGCCGATGTCGTCGGTGGTAACATGGGTTGAGAGATCGATACTGGTCTTGGTTTCATACCGGAGGCCGATGTTGAGTTTTTCTATGGGGGTAATATTGATGCCGAAGATGCCGCCCCATCCATTGCCGGTTTCTTCATAGTCCACGCCGAATGTTTGCGTCGGTAATAACCCCCCGCCGAGGGTGGCATAGCCTTTAAAATCTCTGGATGCGTCGACATATCTGGCGGCCAAGGAAACGGATAACATGTCATTAATTTTGTATGCTCCGCCCAAAGTATATCCGACAAAGTAAGATTTACCCTCGAGGCGCTGGTCTAAAATACTGGCAAAAGCACCGGGCAATGAAGCATTGTACTGGGCGATTATCCCCGAAGCAAGGCGAAGCGTTGTATAATCCCCGTGTTCATAATCTACCTTTCCACCGGCCACAACAATGGTGACGGCGCCGAAAGCCGCCCACTTGTCGTGCTTATACAGCGTAAAAAAGCTGGGTACAAAGTCCGGCTCATCGGTTTCATATTGTGTTCCGAGATAGGTGCTTTTATAGTCTTTGAAGGCATACTGGCCGCTGGCATTCAAATACAAGCCGTTGTCCATTTTCATCACACCGGCCGGGTTGTAAGCCACTGCATCCGCAGAGTCGGTTGCCGCATTTCTGTTGAGTGTGCGAACCCACTCCGCGCTCCAGTTGGTCTTGTTTTCAATCCCGCCGGCAAAAAGAGGAGAACCACAGGCGGCAATCAGGCCTGCAACGCAAAGAACAACAAAAAATTTTTTCATTCCACCACCTCCTGCAACGTTGTCCGGTTGATAAGTTTATATATCGATTACAAATCTTATATCGGCTACAACCCGTGATTCCCTTAGAAAATAATGATCCAAAAGTCAAACACATTTATCGGATGCCGGGTGTCGGGTGTCTGAACAGGTGCCGGGCGTCAGGTGTCAGATGTCAGGGGGCGGGTCTGAATTTGAAGATTCAGGGGACGAAAACGAGGGTACTTAATGAGGTTTTAAAACGGAACAAGTCGAAATTACATAAAATTTTGTCAGATATATATACAAGATATGGGAATCCGGTATGAAAAAAGATACAATATGTATTAATTCAATAAAATTATATATAATTTATATACAATTTTGCTTGACATCATGAGAATGGCCGGCCATGATACGCCTTAATACCGTCTTGCTTCCGATCCTAAAAAAATTTGAATCAATAAAAAAATGAATTCGATTTAGCCCTATTATAAAAGATGCTTGACAATCTAAAAGCATGCTGTTAGGGAAATTAGAATACTCGTCTGTATTTCTTGTGGCGGGTAACTCAAATCATGCCGTTTCAAGAAAGCCCGATGAAGTATCGGGTTTTGCCTTACGGAGAAAGGAGGTGAACCGGGAAAAGAAAAGCGTTTGAAATTATTAGGTGAGATGTTTAGGAAAATCATTTTTCAATGAAAGTCTTGATTCCATTAAGGAGGAAATTAAAGATGAAGAAATTGATTGTACTACTTGCAGCGATTGCGATGGTGGCAGCGTTTACCGCTACCGCCATGGCCGATGCGGAACTCTACGGCAGCGCTCGTTTCAGAACCTACTACACGAGTAATGACAACGGCAAACCAGGCGTGGAATCCAAAAAGGATCTGGAATGGCGAATCGGCAACCTGACCCGCTTCGGCGTCAATTTTAAATCCGACAAGCTGACCGGTAAGTTTGAGCTGGATGCCAGAAATAACACCTTTAAAGTTTCTGATGGAACTGTTTCTGACACAACCGCATCCGTAGATGATACCAGCGGGACATCCGGTCTGGGCGGTTTGAGGCTGAGACAGCTGTGGGGCCAATATGATTTCGGCACCTTCAAGTTCATGATCGGCCAGAACTTTCCGCTCTATGATATGCCCGTTTCAGGGATTGCCTACTTTTCCGGCGGCTTGCAGCCCCAGGGCGGCATGGGCTACCTGGTGGCCAGAACTTCCCAGGTTCGGTTTACCATGGGGAATCTCGAACTTGCATTCCTGACCCCGGATACCACCCAAGATGGGTTGTCAAATGACGTCTACTCATACAAACAAGTCAATACCACGTTCCCCAGAACCGAACTTCGATACAACATGAAAGTGGAGAACTTTGCGATGAACTTTATGGGCGGCTGGCAGACCTATGAAATCGAGGATTATGACTTTGCCACAGCCACAGGATCAAAAAATACTGAGAATATAACTAGTTACGTGCTTGGTTTCAGGGCCAAAACCAATTTCGGCCCGGGCTATGCCGGTCTTGGCGCAACCTACCGTGTAAACGGCAAGAACTACGGTGCCTGGACGACCGTTAGTAAAGAAGCCGCCATTTTTGAGCCCGGCACGAACGACGTAAAAGATGCCACTGCATGGGGTGTTGTGGCTGCGCTGGGGTGGAAAATCAATGACATGTTCACTCTTGAAGGCAACTATGCCAAACTGCATTCCGAGCAGGATACGGTTGCCGACAACGAAGATGACAACAGCACATGGGCGCTGCTGGCCCAAATTCACGTGGCCCCCGGTGTCCTCATCCAGCCGGAATTCATTTACAATGACAGGGAAGATGTTGTCACCAATGGCGTTAGCACGGACCAGGGTGATGAAACCATTATCGGCGTATGGTGGAAGATTGATTTTAAATAATCCTGTCTGAACAGGCATAACATTAAAAAACCCGGCGGCGGAAACGCCCCCGGGTTTTTTTGTGTTGAAAACTTGGTTAGTCCCTGAGGGGTGCCTGAAAACAGGGGATAGGAAAGAGGAAAGAGAAAAGAGAAAAGAGGATAAGGGCAACCGCGGATGAACGCGAATAAACACAAATATTTTACAAGATAAGACAGTGAAAAGGGTTAAGAAAACAAGAAGGCAGAAGGTAAGATTCAGCTGTCGCCGCCCGCCGACTCCGCTGAAGTGGCTACGAAGGCTGGATTGGCTGCTATGGCGAAGTCGGCAAGCCGGCATGTTTTAAAACCTCCGACCTTCTGATTTTAAAACCTTCTTAACTTCCTGTTTATCGGGACCTTCTCATCTTTTAATGAAGTTTAGGTTTATCTCTTTTCTATTTTCTCTTTCCTCTTTTACAAACGGAACATACAACCCGCTAAGAACCGGTATTGATACGCCGCAATTATCTTTGAAGTATTATGAAAACTATTTAGTGCCCGGACGAAAACTAGGATTTTTCGTTAAGATCAAGGAAGGCGAAAATTTTAACTACAGGAATACTGGCCGTATTTCGAGGATTAAAATTTGAGTCTGACGCAGATATTGGCGAAAAAGACAGTTTTCGTTCAGGCACTATTTAGCCAATTCATAGGCAATTATCGCACTCTTTGCCTCGGTCATTATGACGGACCCGGTTTTCAAGACCAGAGCGCCGACCAGTTCATCCTTTCCGTCATTGTCAAAGTCTCCAATCCCGAAATCACTGTAATAGCCCGAAAGTTTGCGGGTGTGCCAGAGTGCGGCCAGGCCGACGCCGTCCCAGGATCGGATTTCGATTTCGCCGTGGGTAAAGTGGCGATAGGAAATGAGATCGCTGAGGCGCTGGTTTTTGACCGTGATGACGTTGTTTTTCCCGTCCTTGTTGATGTCTCTGATCAGGATTCGCATGGGATAGTAAGCATAGTTTTTCGTGTCCATGTTCCCTAGATCCGGCAGTTCAAAATAATCAGGGGTTCCGCCGGATTTTTCGCCGTCTTTCCAGATCTGTTTCCCGACTGCATCGTACACTCTGAGATGATCGAGATCGTCAAAGGCCACGGCAGCCTCGGATCCGTCGTTCATGGCATCCCCCAAGGAAAGCCCCAGGACATTGACGTGTTTTCCGCCAAAGACTTTATCGGCAGACTCATATTCGGAGTTCTGCCAGACCAGTTCAAAAACGGGCTTGTCAAAGGGGCTCTCCAATCCCTGTTTTTGACCCAAAAGAACGTGTCCTCGCCTGGGGATGTCGACAACCCGGTAATACCAGGAACTTTCCGGGACGATTTCCGAAAAAGATTTTCCGGAATGCTCGACAACAAATTATTTTCATACCGGTAAGCTTCCAGGGTATGGTCTGTTGTAAACACGGTCTCATTTTTGCCGTCGCCGTCGATGTCTCCGATGGCCATACCGGTGATTCGCTGTCTGATGTTTCTGCTTTTCCAGAATTTAACGGATCCGCCTGCCGCCATTTCCGTGGAGATAAACGCCGAGCCGGGCGAACCTTTTTGCGTGTTTTGCATCTCGCCACCGCTGAATCCGCCGGAAAGCAGCTTGTCGGGATGTGCCCTGAAATCTGGCTCAGCTTGACCGGTCGGGGTCGCAGATGCCTGGGGGGACGGGGAAACCCTGCGGGTTTCCATAACGCGGCCGAACTCTTTTTCATTGATATCAGTTGCAAAGAGGTTGATGGCGGGAATCACCTGATCCATGCCCTGGCTTTGGTTAAAAAATGTCAGGGCCGGCTTTTTACCGGAGACATTTACCATTTTGGCATCGATGCTAACGCTGTTTCCGAAAACCGTCAAACTGCCGAAAAGGACGTAATCGGCGCTAAGGCTCGCTCCCAGCTTTCGCGCCTTGCTTTCATTCAATGTTCCGGAAACTGCCGCCGCCGCTTTCTCGACGGCCTGCCGGTTGATAATAGAAACCTTGTCTTCCCAATAAAGGCGGGCAGAGAGCATATCGACAATACCGTCTTTTAAAAATGAAAGGTCTTTTTCGGCATTGATCTTAAAGGGGACAATGGCCACCTGAACCGGTTTGGCAAATGCCCACAGCGGGGTGCCCAAAATAAAAACAAACACTGCCAGTTCCAGAAGAATTATTTTGTAAGTTGTGTAACCTTTTGTTCTCAAAAAATTTCCTCCTTAATCAATTAGTAACGAGTGAAAAGTGAAGAGTAACGAGTGTTATGGTTTAAATGCATAAAGTTTTATTACCTTTGTAACGATTTTTGTAATCCGATAATCTATGATGCGGTTTCATTATAAAAGACTCTATTTACCCGTCACTCGTCACTATTCACTCAGTATTTTTTTCAATAATTCGTTCACGATTTTAGGATTGGCCTTTCCTTTGGTCTCCTTCATAACCTGGCCCACAAAAAAGCCCAAAAGTTTGGTCTTGCCGTTTTTGTAATCATTGACTTCCATTGAGCACCGTTCAAGCACATTTTCCACAATCTCTTTGATGGCGGATTTGTCGGTCATTTGAACCAGCCCTTTTTCCGCCACGATTTCTTTGGGGGATTTTCCGGTTTGAGCCATTTCATCGAATACGGTTTTGGCGATTTTACTGCTGATGGTTTTATCATCGATGAGCTGAAGAAGCTGGGCGAGATCTTTTGAAGAAATGGGTGATTCGGAAATCGATTTGTTTAAGGAATTCAGCAGGCCCGTCAAAGATCCCATCATCCAGTTGCTGACCTGTTTGGGGTTCGGAAAATCCGTTAAACAGGCCTCAAAATAATTCGCAAGCTCACGGCTTGATGTCAGAATATCGGCATCATAGGCCGGGAGATGGTATGTTTCCATAAACCGC
>JARRRC010000187.1:0-8842 GCA_037381105.1 Desulfobacterales bacterium | reverse complement strand
CACGGACCGAGATATATTAGCCCGAGCATTTTTTCAGGATAAAAGGAGAGAAATCTTCTACTGTTTACTCTGAAAACTTCAAGCTGTTCGGACCCGGGGCATCGCCTATTGTGATTAACAAGTTACCCGAAACGCCAAGGAAGACCATTTGGGCCCATGTGGTGGGAGAAGGCCGGGGGTACCACGGCACCCATGATTTCACCGGAGTTCCGTTGATTGCTCTTCTAGAAAAAATTAAGACCGGCTTTGATGCCAACACCGTTTTTATGGTTTCGGCACCGGATGCCTATCGCAGCCTGATATCCTACGGTGAACTTTTTTTAAACACAAATGGTGATCGTATCCTGATGACCGATCAGATTGACGGAAGGCCCTGGGAGAAAGGCGGGAGATTTATACTTGTGTTACCGGACGACTTGATGGCGGACCGGGAGGTCAAGGCGGTCAGCAAAATTGAAATTATGAATCTAGGTACAGAAGATCAAAAAAATCATATTCACATTAGGCCTTTTGCTTTTTAAGGGATTGCTATCTATGAGAAAAACTCGCTGTATTCTCTATGATTTCTGATGATTTTCGTAATTTCCCGGCCAAGGCGTACAAAATAGCATGTATCAAAATTACATTGGTGGTCGGCAATGAAGCGGCGCGTCTTTGCAGACATCTTTTGCATGCGATGATGAAGAACTTCGAATCCCGATAGGGACCAGGCCGATAAAAAGCCGATCGTGTCGGCAATTTTTTTCATACGCTCTTGTGCATCTTGAAGATACCATGATGCGATCCGGCCCGATCGTTCCATTTGTTCGAATAAACAGGGTAAAATAGCAGGCTTGACGACTTCAACTTTGACTTCATGCTTAACCTGGAAGAGAACAAGTCGCCGGCATTTTTTCCCTAGATTCAATTGCTCGGTCAGGCGCCCGTGGCGCTGTTTGACCAAAGGATAAGGATATCCTTTGCGATGGATTAAGACTTTTCTGGGATTGACCAGCAGGTCCCCGACCGCAGAAAATTCACAGTTGTCGGCATAGTGTCCGGCACAGATCAGGGAAAGCTCAAACAACCTTGCCGTCATCAGCCAGTATGCCGGTCGATCCGATGCTGCATAAGCTTCCAAATTTTGAAGAAAGTTTTCGATGGTTTGTTCGTTGCAAATCACGGAAGCTTCCCCCCTCTACCTTGCACCTGAAAGCGACGAGTGGGAGGAAATCGAGTGTGATGAGGTTATCAAAACATTGCGATAAACATCCATGTTTGCCCCCATCAACAATATGACAGGATAAATATCTTTAAGGGGCGTATTTGTCAAGATATTTTATATAAAATATTTAATAAGAATTTTAATAACCAATATAAACCTTAAATTACCATAAGTTTCAGCACATAATAGATCAGCGGAATAAATATACCGGGAAGCATATTTCCGACTTTGATTTTCTGAATTTCAAGCAGATTAAAACCGATGGCCATGATCAAGAGGCCGCCCACTCCGGACATTTGATCGATGACCGTGGGAATTAAGAACGGCTTCATCAATGACGCGGTCACGGTGATAAACCCCTGGTATACGAATACGGAAATCGATGAAAACAATACGCCGATGCCGAATGTCGATGCAAAAATAATGGAGGACAATCCATCCAGGGCGGACTTGGCAAAAAGCGTTTGATGGTTGCCGGTCAACCCGCTTTCCATAGATCCCACAATGGCCATGGACCCCACACAAAAAACCAAACTGGCGACCACAAACCCCTTGGCGATGCCGTCTCCGGCTTTGGCAAATCTGGTTTCAAGGCGCTTTCCCAGGTTCTTGATCCGGTTTTCTATTTTTAGTAGCTCTCCCAACAGGCTTCCGATGACCAGGCTGAAAATGACCAACAACACATCATCGGTTTTAAATGCCATTTTAAGGCCGATCAGAATCACCGCGAGGCTGATGGCCTGCATGACGGTTATTTGGTATTTTTTGGGGATGCCGCCTCTAAAAACAAGTCCCAGCAAACTGCCTGCAATGATGGCCAGCGTATTGACGATGGTGCCGAGCAAGTTGATTTCTCCTCAGATCAACCCATCCCAAAAATGCAGATGCATTTTTGAGACGGGTTGATGGTAAAATCCAAATTGAGCTAAAATAAAAGCTATTTATTTAAAGCGTTTGACAATAAACAGTCAATGGTTATTTTTTAGGCGCTTAATATTGAAAAAAACAGGAGGAATGAATGCGTCTTGACAAATTCACCATAAAATCACAGGAACTCATTCAAAATGCACAATCACTGGCCTCGGCACACAACAATCAGCAGATCGAACCGGAGCATCTGCTTTCGACGATGATCGATGAACCCGAAGGCATTGCCAGGGCCATGTTGAACAAGCTGGGCGTTTCGGCAGGTAATATTTCCCATGATTTGTCTATTGCCATTGACAAACTACCCAAAGTGAGCGGCGGAGCCGTCGCAGACGCTTATATTTCCTCAAGGAGCAAAAGCGTTCTCGATGCCGCATTTGCGGAAGCCGCTAAAATGAAAGACCAGTATGTCAGTATCGAACATATCTTGTTGGGCATATCAGAAGAAAAAGGCGGGGATGCTGCCGGGATTCTTAAAGCAAAGGGAATCACAAGAGAATCTATTTTGAAGGTTCTCATAGATATTCGCGGCTCTCAGCGCATCACGGATCCGAACCCTGAAGAAAAATATCAGGCACTGGACAAGTTCAGCCGCAATCTTACCGACCTTGCCCGTTTGGGAAAACTCGATCCGGTGATCGGCCGGGATGATGAGATTCGTCGAATCGTCCAGGTGCTTTCACGGCGGACCAAAAACAATCCTGTTCTTATCGGAGAACCGGGTGTCGGAAAGACTGCCATTGTCGAGGGGCTGGCCCAGCGCATTGTGGCCGGAGACGTCTCCGAGACCCTTAAAAACCGACGGCTCGTTGCCTTGGATATGGGAGCACTCATTGCCGGTGCAAAATACCGAGGAGAATTTGAAGATCGGCTGAAGGCGGTCCTTAAAGAGGTTGAAAAGGCGGAAGGCGAGATCATACTTTTCATCGATGAACTGCACACACTGGTGGGCGCCGGTGCCAGCGAAGGTTCCATGGATGCATCCAATATGCTTAAGCCGGCTCTTGCAAGAGGTACATTGCGCTGCGTGGGTGCAACAACAATAAACGAATATCGAAAATACATTGAAAAGGACGCGGCACTGGAAAGACGTTTTCAACCCGTGATGGTGCTCGAACCCACCGAGGAAGATACCATATCGATCCTTCGGGGTCTCAAGGAAAAATACGAAGTTCATCACGGCGTGCGGATCAAGGATTCGGCCATCGTTGCTGCGGCAACCCTGTCTCACCGGTATATTTCAGACCGTTTTTTACCGGATAAGGCTATTGATCTGATTGACGAGTGCGCATCAAAACTCAGGATCGAAATCGACAGCATGCCCGTAGAGATCGATGAAATCCAGCGCAAGATCACCCAGGCTGAAATTGAAAGAGAAGCGTTGAAAAAAGAATCGGATTCCGCCTCAAAGGATCGTCTGGCCAGACTGGAGGCGGAAATCGGCGACATGAAGGATGAAATTCTTGAAATGAAAGCCCACTGGCAGAATGAAAAGGATCTTATCCAGACCATCAGAACCATAAAGGAACAGCAGGAGCAGCTTAGCATTGAAGAACAGCAAGCGGAAAGGCAAGGGGATTTGGCAAAGGTGGCGGAGATTCGATACGGGAAATCTTCGGAACTTAAAAACCGTTTAAAGGATGCCAACGAGAAACTGGCTGATTTGCAGAAACATCGAAAAATGCTTAAAGAGGAGGTCGATGCCGAAGACATTGCGGAAGTTTTGTCCAGGTGGACAGGAATTCCGGTCAGTAGAATGCTCGAGGGCGAGAGAGAAAAACTGGTCCACATGGAAGATCGACTGGGAGATAGGGTAATCGGGCAGGAAGAGGCCATTTCAGCGGTTTCCAATGCCGTTCGCCGCGCCCGATCAGGGTTGCAGGATCCAAACCGGCCCATCGGGTCCTTTATATTTATGGGGCCTACCGGTGTCGGCAAGACGGAATTGGCGAAAGCTCTGGCGGAATTTATTTTCGACAGCGACCAGGCTATTGTCCGCATCGACATGTCGGAATATATGGAAAAACATACGGTAGCAAGGCTCATCGGCGCTCCTCCGGGATACGTGGGGTACGAAGAGGGGGGGTATCTGACAGAAGCGGTCCGGAGACGGCCGTACTCCGTAGTGCTGTTCGATGAAATCGAAAAAGCGCATCCCGAGGTGTTTAATGTTTTGCTTCAGATACTGGATGACGGTCGCATGACCGACGGACACGGACGGACGGTCGATTTCAAAAATACCATCATCATCATGACCTCCAATGTCGGCAGCCGGTGGATCCAGGAATTCAGTGCATCCAGCCGGGAAGAAATGGAGGATAGGGTGACCGAAGCGCTTCGGGCAAGTTTTAAACCCGAATTTTTAAACCGGATCGACGAAATCATCATTTTCCACAATTTGACAGAGGCGCAGATCGGCGACATTGTGGATATCCAGATGAAGCGGCTGGAATCGAGACTGGCTGAGATGAACATGACGCTCGTTCTTTCCGACAAGGCCCGGGCATTTCTGGCTGAAAAAGGATTCGACCGGGTATACGGCGCGCGTCCGCTCAAACGGGCCATTCAAAAATACATTGAAAATCCGCTGTCCATGGAGATCCTCCAGGGTAATATTTCGGAAGGAACAGAAGTTAAGGCTGATGTCAAAGGAGATCGGATAATATTTAATTGAGGTTGGGGTGTTTTTCGAACGAACGCTCCATGGATAATCTTTTCTTTAAACCGCATGAACTCGCGGCAAGGGATCGTAAAGAAAGAACAGGATATTATCTTCAATATATCAATCGGTTAAATTCATCATTTTAAATTCTTTTAAAGACACAACTTCAAAATACGCCTGTTCTTTCTAACGGTTCCTAAGCCGCTTAAACAGCATCCGATTTAAAGAAAAGATTATCCATTCCGCTTTATTTAAGGATTTCGAAGAAAAACTTCCCGAGGGCTCATTTAATTAAGAGGTAGAGTTTTTTATAAAGGTGACAATTATGACGTCCATGGACCGGTTCCTTGATACACTCAAACAAAAAGCTTTGGAATTGGGTGCATCCGACGCAACAATCATTTCAAAGGAAATGATTGTTGTTGAAAATGAAATAATTGACTGCTGCAAGAATCCCCTTTGCGAAAGTTTTGGCAAAAGCCTTCACTGTCCGCCCCATGCCATGAAACCTGAAAGGTTCAGAGAATTTCTATCCCACTGTGAAAAAGCTGTTATTTTCAAGAACGACGTTTCTCCCAAAATTCTGCTGTCAAATGAGCGATTTAATGAATTTAGAAAAATTTATGAAATTGCCACCGGGTTGGAACAATTTTCCAAAGCAGCCGGATTTTCTCAATCCAAAGGGTTGGCAGCCGGATCCTGCAAGCCGGTTTTCTGCCCGGGTCTTCAGTGCCAGGCACTGATGGATGGAAATACGTGTCGATATCCGAACATTGCTCGGCCTGCAATGGAGGCCGTTGGGATTCATGTGTTTAAGCTCGTAGAGAAGGTGGGTTGGAAGATAAATAAGATTACCGAAAATAGTGATCCTGAATCAGTCAAAAACGGTATTTTGGTCGGGATGGTGCTGGTTGCTTGATTGGCTTTTCAAAATAAAAACCCGGTTCGTGGCGAACCGGGTTTTTATCATTCTACTTCTGCATCTTCAAGGAATTGACGGGTGAACTTCTCGTTGTCTTCCGGGGTGATTTGTCCGGGAAGTCTTTCCAATGCCATGTCGATGGCTTTGTCGATCAATTCCGATCTGAACTTGTTTTTAGCCTGAAGAAAATGGGTGTCGATTCTGCGTTTTGCATCCTCTATCATAATTTTGCTGTGATTTTGGGCGGTTTCAATAATTTCTGCTTTTTTCTTTTCTCCCTGTTGAACGATTCGATCTTTGAGTTCTGAAAACCGTATTTCACTTTCATCAACGGCTTTCATCGTTTCTTTTATTTTTCCATCAACGGCTTCCTTCTCCGCCTCGAGTCTGTTGATTTCCTGCGCAAGCTTATCTTTTTGACCCCGAAGGAAATTCATTATCGGCGTTTTCCCGTATTTGACGATCACGAACGCAATGATCCAGAGTAGCCAGCGTATTTTATTCATATGTTTCATTGAGCCAGTCTCCGGTCCAGCATTTTTTCCATAATATTTATCGCCAGGGCTTCGGACTCTTCCTGGAGTTGTTTTCTGGCTTCAGCAATCTGGGTGTTGATTTCCATTTCGGCCTTTTCTTTGATCTCATCAATCTCTTGTCTTGCGGACGCAAGGATTTCGGAACTTTTCTTTTTTCCCGATTCTTCCAGTTCACGATTCAACTCCAGCGCCTTTGTCCTAACTTCAGACTCCTGCGCCTTAAGTCGTTTCGTCAGGTCTTCAAGTTCTTTCACCGCATCAACGGTATCCGTCGTTATTTTACCCATGTAGTTCACCCTTTCACTCATAGCTTCCTGTAACGGGCGAAACATGATGCGATTGATGATAAACAAAAAGATCAGAAAAGAGAGAAGCTGAACAAATAGCGTCTCATTGATTGTTATTAACGCGATGTTGCTGATAATATGCATAAGCTTTTTATATTAAAATTATGTTGTGAATTAAACAACAAATAACAGCAATAATGCGATCACCAGAGAATAGATACCGGTGGACTCGGACACGGCTTGGCCGACCAGCATGGTTCTGGTTAAAAGTCCCGCTTCTTTGGGATTTTTTCCGATGGCTTCACATGCCTTTGCGGCTGCCATTCCTTCACCGACACCCGGGCCGATGGCGCCAATGCCCATTGAAATACCTGCGCCCAGAAAGGCCGCTGCTTTTACGATATCTGCACCTTCGATTGCCATTTTGTTCCTCCTGAATGGTTTTTGTTTATTATTTTTTAGTCTAAAACCCGACACTTAAAACCTAACTGATATTTACACCACAAAGATCAGCACCAGAGCGATGACCAGTGAATAAATCCCTGTGGATTCGGCAACCGCCTGTCCCACCAACATCAACCGGGTCAGGTCGGCGATGTGTTCCTGATTCCGTCCAATCCATGCCACCGCACTGCGACCGGCAAAACCTTCGCCGATTGCCGGCCCGATAGCACCGATGCCCATACATATACCGGCTGAAAGCAACGCCATGGGAGGCGCAAGCAGATGGGTTGCCGGAAAAGATTTGAACATCAGAATAAAACTGACCAAGAGCGCATAAATGGCTGTTGTTTGGGTAACCGCTTGTCCCAGCAGCATAACGTTCGTCACCGGCGTCGCGGTTTCGGGTTGCCTGGAAATTCCGTCACAACTGGCTTCCGCAACCAGACCGCCTCCCAGCCCGGAACCGATGGCCCCAAATCCCGATGAAATCCCCGCCCCCAAAATAGCCGCCCAGGTTGGCGAGAAGGGGTGCATGGAAAAATCCGTAAACAAGAGAATGAATGCCACTACCAGGGAAAAGATTGCCGGTGTCTGGCATACCGCTGAACCGATGAGCATATTGGTGCTTAAGCGTCCGCTCATGGACGGCTGTCTCGCCATTCCCGTACAAGCAGCTCCGGCAGGGAATCCAGAACCCACCCCGGACCCGATAGCCCCGAGTCCCATGCAAAGGCCGGCCGCCATCAACACAAACGGTGTCAGGGTGTTCGACGGAAATTTAGTAAACAGCAGCATCAAGGCAATGACCAATGCGAAAATTGAAGCGGATTCTGCAATAGCTTGCCCCACCAGCATGGATTTAAATATATCGCCGGATAATTTTGAGTTGCGACCGATGGCTGCATTGGCGCTTGCTGCCGTATATCCCTCACCAATGGCTGCGCCGATGGCGCCGAAACCCATGGCCATTCCACCTCCGCTAAAGGCAGCAACGTCGATCCAAGTTTGAATATCGTATGCCATAACTTATTTTACCTGCACCGCAATATAGACCACTGTCAGCATGGTAAACACAAACGCCTGAATCGTTCCGACGAACATGCCGAAAAATGCATTTAGAAAAGGGGGGGTAATGATACTGTAGGTCAGATAGGACACCACCAGTATAATAATCGCACCCCCCATGATGTTGCCGAAAAGACGAAAAGAGATCGAGATAACCTTTGCAAGTTCTCCAATAATGTTCAACGGCGCCATGATAAACATGGGTTCGCAGTAATCTTTTAAATAGGTTTTTAATCCTTTTGCTTTGATCCCGGCGTAGTGGGCAATAAAAAACCCCATGATTCCAAAGGCCAGCGGCGTATTGAGATCCTTTGTCGGCTCTTCGAGGTGGGGAATGATTCCCAACCAGTTGGATAGAACCAGAAACATGAACAAAGCGCATATCAGCGGCGCGTATTTTTTTGAAAGCTCCTTGCCCAGCGCATCTTCGGTCAGTTCGAAAAGATGTTTGACGAAAAGTTCTCCAACCACCTGCAGGGGCCCCGGAAGCCGACTTTTTGTTTTGGCTGCAAAAAAGCCGAAGCAAAGGAGTGCAATGATAACACTCCACGTCATAAGAATAACCTCGAGGTTCAAGGTTATATTATGACCCAAAAACGGAATGATAAGCTGATGGATTAAGCCGAGATCTTCCATAATTCTCCTATGCCCGTTTTCTCCGGGTAGAGGTGATAAGCCCGACAAGATGATCCGCCAGTATAAAAAGCTGGACCATAAAAATACCGATCACTACGGAAATAAGATTATATTGGTCAAATTTAACAGCGATAATCAAAGGAATCGCTAAAAGAATAT
>JARRRC010000186.1:0-13010 GCA_037381105.1 Desulfobacterales bacterium | reverse complement strand
ATGGCACCCCTTTACCCATTGTATCTTCTCCATAATTGACGCTGGCAAGGATTTTAATATCATTTAACGCCCGGACATCGCCTTCAAAGATGACTTCGGTAAGATTTTCTTTTTGAATTTTACCTCCTGCCCATTGGATATCTAGCACACTGCTGGCATCAAATCGGTCTTCCCCGACACATAGTTCCACCGGCCCTCCATAATGCTGAACTGCTTTTGCCACCAATAGACTGGGTCTGCTGTGAAATCCCAAACTTACTGGAACGCTTACCTTAATGGAGGAGCGCTCAACGTTCTCATTCAATATATCTCTGGCCAATTCTTTTCCTTTGGCAAGATAATAGCAGATATAATAAAGGCCGTAATTTACGGTTCGATCAAGAAGCTCTTCAGGATCAATTAAAGATGACAATCGATCTTGGACTTTCTTATATGTGTTTTTGTAGCCGGCCTTATATAAGTGCCGCTCATAAAAATGAAGCAACCTGCCGATCGTTTGAAGAAGATGAAATACAACTGAAAAAAATCCTCGCAAATCTTTAAGTTTCTTATTTCCGAATTTGTACCCGCCATGAATTACATAGGTATCAAAAGAAGATTGAAGGTTATGAACGAGCATCTCAAAGCGCCTCATGTTCACTTCATTGACTTTTTCCGGAACAATTTTCAAAATCTCTTTGGCTTCATAGGGTTCATAAAATTTCAGATCATCAAAACTCCCCGAGATATTTAAAAATTCGCTGGCAATCTGAACAATATGCTTTTTCTGCTGAGCTTTGTCTATGTCATCGATATCATAATCAAGGGTCTCTCCGGTGATGATGCCCGGAAAATCATCCATGTTATAATTATCTTCAGGCAACGGTATATCAAGCCTCTTAGCCTCATTAATAATAACCGGGGCTAATTTAGTGAGAGATTTTCGCAAAAAATAAAGCGTTGCAGTTCCCTGTTTCTCAAATGTTTCGCTATCCGGAAGGTCATAAAAATCAAGTCGATTTAAAATATGGGTCTGCGAGTATCCCCCAAGGCTTAAATGCCGGACGGTTGCTGAAAGTTCTCTGTAAAAGTAAAGATTTGCGTTGTTTTTGGCACCATGAAAATCGAGGAAATCTTCAAGAACCTGAGAGGCGCCGACAAGTTTTGAAAAGAGCATTTTGGTAAACAGGTATCGAGATGATTTAAAATTAGAAATATAGATGCAACATTTTAAGTAATCGTGAGAAAATATTCTTACTTTCTCTGAAAAAGAAATGTCGCAAACAGTTTTTTGAAATTTCATCGTTTACATCATTTCCTTTTGGGTTTCAGATACGGTTTTGTCCAGTTGTTCTTTTAAAGCGGCCGGTAATCCTTCGATATTCACATTTAAAAACCCTCTGACAATGGTCGATACAGCCTCTTCCTCATCAAGTCCTCTTGCCATCAAATACTCGATTTCATGCCGATCAATTTTCCCTACAGCCGCCTCATGGCTCATTTCAACGCCCGGAACACATCCGGTCAGTTCCGGGATGGCTTTCATGAGTCCGTTATTTAAAATTAAACCTTTACACTCCAGATGCGCTTTTATGCCTTCAACCTTTCCAATCAGATCCCCACGGGCAATAATCGATCCCCCGGAAGAAATACCCCGTGATATGATCTCCGCACGACTGCCTGGAGCATTCAATACAATTCGAGAACCGACATCTAACGAACATCCGCGACCGGCCACAAGGATGCTGTGAAAACGGGCGACAGCGCCCTTTCCGTTTAAATGAGTGGTGGGGAACATCTGAAGTGACCCAACAGGTCTCAGGGATATGTAATTTGATATTATTGTTCCGCCTTCCTCGACTTGGGTTACGGTTCTGGGTCGAACGTTCACTTTTTCCCCCCAGTCATGAATCATGGTAAAAATAAGTTTGGCGCCCTTTTTTACATAAAATTCAGAGATGCCCACATGCAATCCGGAAATCAAGTGAGGTGCGGTCGCACACCCTGTAATAATATGAAGCTCCGAACCTTCTTCAGCAACAACAATGTTGTGAACATTTTGTGAAAATCCTTCTTTGGCGATATAAAGGCATGATTGCACAGGATACTTTGCTTTAACCCCGGATAGAGCACGAATGAAATATCCTTCGTGGGGTTTTTCTTTGGCCAATAATGTAAATTGATCTGCATCCGGAGATATGTTTTTCCATAGATACCCCTTGAGCCATCCGTGTTTATCAAGGGCTTGGGATATGCTCATAACTTCTATCCCGTCCTGCTTGCTCTTACAGTGTATAACAGACTTGTCTTCCTGAATGTACGTGCCGATGCGAAAGTTTTCATTGATATCAACGCCCACATCCAAAAGCTGCCTGGCGTCGGTGGGATCGAGCTGTGACAAGTTATGGACATATCCATGTTCATCCGCCATGTCATCGTAGTCTTTGACGTTGCAATTTTTAGAGTTTTCTACTTCGAACATCTGACGCACTCCTCGTAGCCGAACTCTCTGATCCATTTTAAAATCTCGCGTGCGTTTTTCGAACAGCAGAGGACTCCGTTATAAAGAACCTGCCCTCTGTCAGCTGTTATGTAGTCCAAAATATGACCGGTATGCGTAATGACAAGTGCGGATCTCATCGGATCAGACACTTTATTTTTACAAGGTTCCTCTTTGGGGCATTTCATCTGCCGGTGTAAAAGTGAATTGATCGTATTTCCGACAAGAGCAATATTTTCAAGATCAACTCCGGACTCGGGTTCATCCAAAAGAACAAGGTCCGGCTGCTGAGCCATAAGTTGAAGCAGTTCGGATCGTTTGATTTCGCCTCCTGAAAAATTGTCATTGACATCTCTGTTGAGAAATTCGCCGAAATGAAGCTTTTCCGCCAGTGCTTGAACATTTGCGGATCGTGTCACATCACATATTTGAACAATGTCTCTTATCTTTAAGCCTTTAATGGTCGGCGGTCTCTGAAAAGAAA
The DNA here is from genome assembly GCA_037381105.1 of Desulfobacterales bacterium. GTDB lineage: Bacteria > Desulfobacterota > Desulfobacteria > Desulfobacterales > UBA11574 > UBA11574. Next base: position 10,047 of record JARRRC010000186.1, on the reverse strand, counting down.
CCCCGATTCCCAAACGGGCTCTTTCGTTAATGGGAAGATGAGTGATGTCTTCACCTTTAAAAGTTATTTTTCCATGTGTCACTCGGTAACCGGAAAATCCCATAATGGTCATCATAAGACTGGTTTTGCCGGATCCGTTTGGGCCAAATAAGATATGGGTTTCTCCTTTGGGGATGTCCATATTGACGTTATTCAATATGGTCTTTCCACCGACTTCAACCCTGAGTTCATCGATCTGCAGCATTTTATTGCCTTCATATAAATCTTACTTAGTGTCCGTCCATAAATGGTCTTTTTGCCCAATATCTTCGTTATGCTCAAAAAATAAACCTCGGAATATCAATCATATGCCGGCTTGTCCCGGCACTTCAACGGGATGGTTATTTTTTCACATGCTTTTTATCCCGTTCTTTCTATCGGGGGATCTTTAACAAAAATCCTCATTTATGGATGGACACTGCTTATATATGTCATGGAAATTTGTTACGGCTCGAGCAGTCCGTAAGCCGAATTCTGTAGCCGGTGAGGGTTGCCCCTTGACCGGTTGACGATCATTCATCTGTGGATGCCGGTTGCCCGGCACCTCATGCGACCTACCCGAGAGCTTGAACGGGCCGTTCTCAATCGCTCTCCTATTTGGTCTTGCACCAGGTGGGGTTTACAAAGCTTCTCCGGTCACCCGGAGAACTGGTGCGCTCTTACCGCACCTTTTCACCCTTACCCCGCTTGACGGCGGGGCGGTATTCTTTCTGTTGCACTTTCCTTCACGTTTCCGCGACTCCATGTTATGGAGCACCCTGCCCTGTGGTGTTCGGACTTTCCTCTGGAGCGCTGATAGGATCCAGCGATCATCTGGACTGCTCGAACCGTAGGTACCTGTTATACATTTCTAAAGAGAAATATTTTACCTTAAAAAATTTCTGTTGGCCTGCGGTATCAGAGACTTTTTAGCGATTTTAGGGTGCGAAATTTGTGTTAAAAATTATTCGATCATTCCTTCAAGTATATTATTCGCTGGCAATTGGGGCAGAACTTGAGACTGTCATATCGAAACAGCTCGTTATATAATTGTGGTGGAAGATTAACATTACAGCCATGGCAAACAGCATCCTTTACCGACACGACGGCAAGACCGCCTTGATGCTGTTCTTTTATCTTCACATATTTTTTGAACAATTCAGAATCCAAAGTTTCGACCACCTTATTCCTTTCTGCACCAATTTCCTCGAGCTTTTTCTTATTGATCTCTGTTTCCCGTTCGATGTTTTCTTTTTCATTTTTTATTTGCTCAGCCAGCCGGGAATATTCATTCTGTTTTTTTGCAATCGTCTTTTCGAGTTCATCCATACGATCCAGACATTCTATCATTTTATCTTCAATGGAGGAATTTTTTGCTTTAAGATCTTCAATCTCTTTTAACATCGACTGGTATTCTTTATTTGTTTTTACTGCCCTAAGCTTTTCCTGATTCTTTTTATTTCTGGCAAGATTTACCTTGACATCAGATTCATGATCCCGATACTGTTTTTTCAATTCATCGGCAATAGACTCTTGGTCATTTATGGACTGCTCAATTTCCTTGAGGCCTGAATCAAGATTTTCGAGCTTTTTTGTCACACCATTTAATGCCGATGCGATTTTTGCGGATTCTGTATCGAGATCCTGCAGCTTTACCAGTACCCTGATCTGTTCCTTCATATCGCCACACCACTAATTATAATATCATAAACGGTTCATGTTCAAGTTTAGATGCTTCAACTTTAATGTCCATGCCGGTTTCAGACAAAATCTGTTTAAGCCGCTGTGTTAATACATCAACGATCAAATGCTCTGAAGCAAAGTGGCCGATATCGATGAGGCCGAGGTTTAACGCCTCTACCGTTTTTGCATCATGATATCCCAAATCCCCGCTCACATAAACCTGAGCCCCGGATGAAATAAATTGGCTGATAAGGCCGGAACCACTTCCCGAACATACAGCGACGGTTTCTATCGGCAAATCAGGATGCCCTGCAACTTTTAGGTGATCAAGCCCTATCTTCCTCTTAATTGATGACGCAAAGGTCTTCAGATCCATACTTTTATCCAGTTTTCCAATACGTCCGGGGCCTTGTATGGCGTCATACGAGTGGAAAATTTCTCCGATTTTGCCGGAAAACGGTTTAGACAAAGGTCCCGGCTTGAATGTCCCTTCTCCTTTGTTCCAAAAAGAACAGCAAGAATACGTTCCGATTTCACCGGCTTTTGTTTCAAAAAGTGCGGTCATAACGGTCTGTTGATATGCTTCCGGGACATAAATCACCAGTTTATATTTCTCAGTCTGCTTGACATTTCCATTTCCAAGTACTTTTAAATCATTGAGGCCTATACGGCTCGCCAATATATCATTCAAGCCGCCAATCGCATTGTCGAGATTGGTGTGAGCTGAAAATATTGCCATCCGATGCTGTATCGCCGTCTGAATGATACCCCCCAAAGGATTGCCGAAATCAATGGACTTTATAGGACGAAATATCAGAGGATGGTGTGTAATTAAAAGATCAGCGCCATCTTTCACAGCGGCAGCTACAACATCATGAGTCGGATCCAAGGCAACTCGAATGGTTTGAACCGGCCAGTTCGGATCTCCAATCTGCATCCCCACATTATCCCATCCTTCGGCAAGCCGACTTGGAGCGAGGGATTCCATGACTTTAATAATATCTGCCAGCGTTGCTGTCATATGCATAGTCATTAAAAACCTTATTCTCTAAACTACTTAAGAGAGTTATGATACTGACTGAATCATCACTGGAAGAGTTTTAAATGGATAAATGTCATGCCTTTCAACCAAAAAAGCGTGGTTATTGCTATAACCACGCTTCCGATTTTCATGTTTATTTTAAATCCCACAATTCATGAGCCATACCTAACTTTCCTAAGGCATATCCGAGGTTCAGCCATAACTATAGCCGGATAAACCGGAATTATAACAGTTTGATCCTGTATGCCTTTGTCTTCGAACTGGTGGGCCCACCTGGGATCGAACCAGGGACCTACCGGTTATGAGCCGGTGGCTCTGCCAGCTGAGCTATGGGCCCTATCATCAATTTCAAATAGAAAACTTGCTGTCCGTGATTGAATGATCCTTTTGCCCATTCGCGATCAATTTCAAATTTTTCCGTTCAAAGATCAAGACCTTCACCTTGATCTTGGGTAATCCCGCCTGGCGGGACTCATTTGTGGATGGAAACTACCTATTCTCTTAAAATGATTTTGTCAAGCGTTTAGCTTGTGTCTTGAGTAATTGTCAATTCGAAACAAACCATTTCATTGTGTCTGTTCGATAAAACTTTTCAATTTCCGGCTTCTTGTTGGATGTCTCAGCTTCCTTAACGCCTTGGCTTCGATCTGCCTGATTCTTTCGCGAGTGACAGCAAAATCCTGACCGACTTCTTCTAAGGTATGATCCGCCTTTTCACCGATTCCAAATCGCATACGCAGCACTTTTTCTTCACGCGGAGTGAGTGTCGCCAAAACTTTTCTTGTCTGCTCGGCAAGATTAAGGCTAACAGCTGCATCCGAAGGAAGCATGAATTTTTTATCTTCAATAAAATCTCCAAGATGACTATCTTCTTCCTCGCCGATAGGGGTTTCCAGAGAAATCGGTTCTCTTGCAATTTTTAGAACTTTTCTTACTTTGGATAACGGAATTTCCATTTTTTCCGATATCTCTTCGGGTGTCGGCTCCCGTCCAAGCTCCTGCACCAAGTATCTGGAGGTACGAATAAGTTTGTTTATGGTTTCAATCATATGGACAGGGATCCGAATCGTTCTTGCCTGGTCCGCAATCGCCCTTGTTATGGCTTGTCGAATCCACCACGTCGCGTAAGTGCTGAACTTATATCCTCTTCTATATTCAAATTTGTCAACGGCCTTCATAAGGCCGATATTTCCTTCTTGGATCAAATCTAAAAATTGCAGTCCCCGATTGGTATATTTTTTAGCAATACTTTTTGTTTTTGCTGTTAAATTGGCGCGAAGTTCGGCAACCGATACACCCAGGGTATCCGCACACATTAAAACTATTTTATTCATAGAATCAAACCATTCGATGTAACCCCTGATTATTTTTTCAATTTTATCCGTCACGTCATTTTCAAAACGCCATTCTTTTAGCAAACCGAAAATTTTATTGTTCCTGCGGGCAATACACCTTCTGATTCGACGCTGTTCATCGGGTGCAGGACTTGATGAAAAAAGCTTTTCCCGATAAACTATATTTTCTTCATTAATGGCTTGAATCGCCTTTACGATTTCTAAAAAATTTTCCACCTGAATCGTTTCATCAATATATGCGCCACCCTCGTCCATATCTCTGACGTCTCTTAACACCTGTTTCAGACGCAATTCACCATTTTCTATTTGTTTTGCCATTTCCAGGATGTACTCGACAGCAACGGTTGTATCTATCAGGGCTTTTAATACTTCCTGTTCGCCGGCTTCAATTTCCTTGGCGATAACAACTTCACCCTCTCTGCTCAAAAGGGTAACCAATCCCATCTCCCGTAAATACATTTTAACCGGATCAGTAACCGAACCAAAATCAGAAGGCGGAACCGAGGAAACTTTAACCTTTTTCACTCGAGTCAACTTGTATTTTTTCTCATCGATGATTTCAATATCCAGATCATTTAACATGATCAGCGTTTCATCAATTTGATCCAGCGAAAGCATCTCTTCCGGAAGTGCCTTATTGATTTCATCGTAAGTCAAAAAACCTTTCTGTTTTCCTTTTGAAATTAGCTTTTCCAGCATCTTTTGGGATATTTCTTTTCTTTTTTCTTCTTTTGTAGCGGCTTTCTTTGCCATATATTTAGCCTCCTACAGAATACTATGTATTGGATTTTTTTATTCAACGTTTGTTCATTTTTACCACGTACCGATTCGAATCGTGTTAAAATAGCAAGACACCCGGCATAATCCCATTTATTCTCTGCTATTGCCATGGCAGCCACGATGTTTTTCTGATCTTTTTCATCAACCAGGTCAATAATATCAACGAGTTTTAAGTCCGAACGATCTTTATGGGATAACATCAGTTGTCCAATGGATTTTAAGCGCTCGTCTTCAAAAAGATTTATTATCTTTCGCTCTTCAATTTCAGATAAAATTGCCGGAAATTGAATCATCATCTCAATAATTTGCCGTTCTAATTTTATCCACTTGCCGTAAAAAGATCCTCGCCTTTCTATTTTTGAAACACCACTTTTGGAATCATCACGAATAAGTTCATTGTTTAAAAAATTGTTTCTTTTGGCACCGCTACCGCTTTTTAATGATGCTTCCCTCACCTTTTCCAGAATAGCCTTCTCATCTGTTCCAATACGTTCAGCAAGATCTTTTATGTATAAGGATCGTGCCAATTTGTCCTCAATAGAAAGCAGGGTTTCTTTCATCTCTGACACCACCCGGACTTTTCCTCCAACAGACAGCCCGTGTTTGCCTATCAGGGCATCCATAAGAAATGTCATGACAGCCTTTTTCTTTTCGGCGATCTCCAAAAAGGATGCTTCTCCGAATTCCAAAAGATATGAATCAGGGTCATGTCCCGAAGGCAAAATCATAATTCGGGCATCAACCCCGGCATTTAGGAAAACACCTATGCTTCGCAGGGCTGCTTTTATACCCGCATTGTCAGAATCAAAAACAAGAACGGCATTTCCATCTCTGCCCACAAGTCCTTTCATAATTTGAACATGTTCCGGGGTAAGAGAAGTTCCCAGCGTTGCGACCGAATTTTGTATACCGTTTTGATGCAAGGCCAAAAGGTCAAAATATCCTTCAGCGATGTAAACGGTTTCTGTCTCTCTACATTTTTGTTTGGCCAGGTGAAGACCATACAAAGAACGGCTTTTGTTATAAATCAATGTTTCCGGGGAGTTCAGATATTTCGTCCAGGCCGTTATCGGCTCTGACGGAACGGGGGCCGCGCTCAGGCGCGTACCCTATCTTAAACGTACCGATCGTTTCCTGTGTTATTCCCCTTTTCTTTAAATAGGCTGCCGCCTGCTTTCCCGAAGCAGACGCTATCAGCATCTTGTGATAAAAATCCATTGCCTGTCTGTTCACGGCAAGAAGTTCTTCTCTTTCGCTCAAACGTCTTTTTTGTGCATCAGACATTTTTTGAATCGGGATATGGATTCCGTATTGTCTGGAAAGAATCCGCGCTGCTTCTGGAAACGTAATACCGTCGCGTTTCATGACAAAACTGAAAACATTTCCACCGGCTGCACAGCCAAAGCAGTAAAATATCTGTTTCTGAGGGCTTACGGTAAAAGAAGGCGTTTTTTCTGAATGGAAGGGACAAAGGCCGATATAGTTCTTTCCTGTCTTTTTCAACAGCACGTTTTCAGAAATGACATCGACAATATCGGCTGCATTTTTTATTTCTAAAATCTTATCTTCAGGAATAAAAATTGTCAAAAAGACCAACCTCCATCGAGATGAAAACGGTATGACTGACAACAAAGGAACTGATCATTTTGGGAGGTTCTAAATCGCGATGAAGCCAAAAACCTTTAACTGTCTAAATAAATTGACTTTATTAAGCATAAATAATTTTTACAGAAAAAGGTTTCATCAGAAGCTCAATTTTTATGGATTCTAAAAACATCATGGGATCGTTTAAATCCCGAAATCGAACAAACTGATCAGGCATCTTTTGAAACCGTCAAATATTAAACTTTCATACTCTGTTAAATTAAACTTTTATAATAAACATGATTGATTGTTTTGTCAAGACAAAGCGATTTTTGCTAAGGATCCGTTGAGTTTTATTCTGAAATGCGTAGTCAAAACGAAAATTACATCTGAATAGGGCCGAAAAATTCCTTTACCGAGTTTTTGAGATTTCGATGGCTTCTTTGAGATTCAAGCTGCCGCTGTATAAAGCCCTCCCGGTAATAACGCCAATGACGCCAACAGCTTCAAGTGCCATGAGATTTTGAATATCCTTTAAAGTCGAAACACCGCCTGAGGCAACCACCGGGATCGAAATCGCTTCCGCAAGGCGACGAGTTTCATCGATGTTTGGGCCTGTTCTCATTCCATCTCGATGAATATCCGTAAAATTGATCGCTGCAACACCACAATTTTCAAATTGTTTTGCAAGGTCCAAGGCCTTAATTTGGGTTGTTTTTGTCCATCCTTCGATGGCAACCATTCCATCACGTGCATCAATGCCGACGACAATTTGTCCGGGAAACGTTTTTTTCAATGGCACCGTCAAGATCAACAACATGTACAATTTCGGCCCCTTCATCAACCCATTTCTTTGCCATCGCTGCAGGATCATCGGAAAAGACCGTTTCTGCATCCATGCGACCTTGACAAAGCCGGACACATTTTCCATTTTTAATATCGACTGCTGGAATAATTAACATCGTTTTACTGATTCGGTTTCTTTTTTGAAGGCCTGGGAAAGGTTTTAAGCATATCTTCAAGACCGGAGATCGCCATCTCTTTTGCAGTAACCCATCTGGCTTTTCTTTGCAAAAAGGCACCCAGGCGAAACAGATTGTCGGATAACGGCCGCTGCGTTTCATCGAAATGGCCGCTCCACAGTACGCGATCATCCTTTACACGGATAAGATGAATATCAAAAGCCACGGAAGCCGGTGAATCGACAGAATATTCGCCGCCGATACGTTTTTTGAAACGATAAACATTTCCGACAATTATGGCATCGGCACTTAGGATGCGTCCTGTTTCAATTTGAAGATTTCGATCACTCCACTCTTTTTGGCTCCCTGCCAACAAGTCTGACATAACTCCCTGGGCATGACTGATGGGTATCAACTCAAAATCATTACGTTTCCTTAATAACATGGCCAAATGTTCGGTAAGCATCTCGGATGCACCTTCTATCACAGTCCCGGTATTGAACACTTTTCCGCATATCGGACAACGAACCTGAACATTTTCCCCATACACCGCGGACATATCTTTAAAGGGCAGAATCAAAATTTTCTTAATTCCGGGTATTGTTGACGGCGCCTCTTTAACAATACTGCCTGTTCTGCACGCTGACAAAAATATCAAACTCGCAAAAAGAAAAATTTTAACCCGGTTTATGTTATTTAATCTTATTTTTCTCATGTTGGTTGAGGCAGGGAAGATAGGCAGTTTTACAACATACCTTTTGATGAGCGAATACTTTTAACCCGTTCATCAAAGGAAACCGCCTGGTTCAGAGCCCTAGCAAGCGCCTTGAAGATGGATTCATTAATATGATGATCATTTTCTCCATAAAAAACGTTAACATGGAGGTTCATACCGCATCGATTTGAAAAGGCTCGTAAAAATTCTTTGGTTAGTGGTAAGAAGGGATAACCTTCAAAATTTGCCCGAGTCGGAATATTATAAACTAAAAAAGGACGTTTTGACAAATCGACAGTGACAGAGGCAAGGGCATCATCCATCGGCGTTACTGCATGGCCGAATCTCTTGATCCCTATTCTGTCGCCCAATGCTCGGTCAAACGCATCTCCAAGGACCAGACCGACATCTTCTATGGTGTGGTGAAAATCGACGTCGATATCCCCTTTGGCGTCAACGGTTAAATCAAAAAAGCCGTGAACGGAAAAGAGCGTCATCATGTGATCGAAAAAAGGGATTCCTGTTGAAATATCATTAATTCCGGTACCTTCTATCTTAAGCACAATGCGAATGGATGTTTCTTTTGTTTTCCGATCGACCTCTGCCGTGCGTTCCATAATTTTAGTGTTCCCTGTTTTCCTTATAAATTAAAGAAGGACTTGAACCATTTTCTGCAAGTCCTTTATTTTATATAAAATGGAGATGAAGGGGATCGAACCCTCGACCTCGGCGTTGCGAACGCCGCGCTCTCCCAGCTGAGCTACATCCCCATAATTTATGGTTGTCTCATATCAAATTCAACAGAATCGGTCAATTTAAAAAAACGACCCCAAAGCAGCACTAAACCGGATCAAAATGATTTGACCCATGGAACGATTATGCGTATCATGGGTTCCCAAAATACTGTTGCCATAAGCAAATAAAGGAAATGCCGAGCCTTTTTCAATAGGACTGAACTGAAATGACAAGAAAAGGATGAATTATGAATTGCAGGATCATTTTAAAAGATGCTTTTAAAAAATTTACACTGGATCAAGATAAAATATTGCCACCAGAGGAAACTGTCATTCGTTTCAAGAAACGATTAAAGACGGTTCAACTGGATATTCTTGAGTATACGGTAAGAATAGATAAGGGAAGATTAGACATCCCGGTCTATTTCAGCAGTTGTGGAAAAGATGCCGTAAACGTTATCGGAACGAAAAAGCAAATGGGAAAAGGCGCCACACCCCAACAGGCTGAAGCTTCAGCGGTAATGGAGCTTGCCGAACGATTCAGTTTCTTTAGTTTTTTAAAAAATCCTGAAAATTTTTTTACGGAAAAATATTGCAACCTTAAGGAGAAAGCCATTCCCTTTGATATGATCGCCAAATCTGTCCACGATGACTCGAAAGATATAGGCATCTCTCAAAAAATTTTTGAAAACTTGCCGCTAAAATGGACAAAAGCTTTTAATTTAACACGAAATCACGAAATGCTCATCCCTTTTAATTGGTTCTATATGATTAATGAATTCAATGGTCCGTCTGCCGGCAACTGTGCGGAAGAAGCCTTAAGTCAAGGCATCTGTGAAATTGTGGAACGGCATGTATCTTCTTTAATCAGCCGAAACCGTCTGAAAGTATCCGCAATTCGAAAAAGTTCTACGACAGATCCGATGGTAAAAGAAATGCTGCAAAAATACAAAAAAGCCGGGATTAACATTTATATTTCTGATTTTTCACTGGACACGGGAATACCCACTGTCGGAGTGTTGGCATATGACCCTTCGACTTTTCCGAAAAGAAGTGAAATTGTATGGACGGCCGGAACAACGCCGGATCCGGAAAAGGCGTTAAGCCGAGCCCTTACGGAAGTGGCCCAGCTTGCCGGAGACTTTGATACCGGATCCAAATATGTGGCCAGCGG
>JARRRC010000185.1:0-10202 GCA_037381105.1 Desulfobacterales bacterium | reverse complement strand
TTTTTGGTTTAATCATTTTAGCTTGTTTTTTTGTATTTGATAAAAATAAGCTTATCTATAATGAATCCAATATCTTTTTAATTAAATATTTCCCTATAATACTAATAGTAAATGGAGGAATATTGTTTATTGCACTTGGAGTTCTTTTCTATAAGAAACTTCTTATTCCTTATTTTTCCGAGGCAATAACAAAATTTGAAAAAGCTAAAAATCAAATTTTTATTTTTATTTTTTCAATTCCTATATGGATATCCTTATCTGCATATGTCTTTTTCGAATCTGAAAATAAAAAACAAAAAATCTTATGGTCTGTTCTTCTGATTTATTTTATCTGGATAGTTATCTCGAGTATAAAAATCCTGGTTAAAGGACGAGAATCAAACTTGATTCAAGACTAAAGCATAATTTTCGATTCCAATTAATCTATGCTATAAGCTGTTATTATGCTGAGAAAAACGAGTGCCAACGCGGCCGGAACTCCTCACCACATAATTTGCTGTGATATCGAATGTAGACAAATTTGCAAGGCGATATCGCCAATAGCCTTTGAATAAACCAATCTGAGGCCAACAGATTTGCTAAAATGGAAGGGAAACCTGCTATTAAAAACATTTTTTTCCTTGAAAATAAAATAAAAGGCTTAATTGTATCGTCAGGCCTATTCCCGTTCCATGTATCAACAGGCATCACAAAATAATGCTCAGCAGCAGGTCAATACCGGTGCATCCGGTCAGTAAGCCGGTTCAGCCACAGCAGATGAAGATGTGGTGGATGCCGATTTTGAAAAGGTCAAAGAAGACGATAATAAATAAATCCATTTCGCCCCTTTTAAAAAAATCCTGCTCGCACATTTGTGCCGCAGGATTTTTTTGCCGAAAGATGCATTCATTCACATTTTCCTGAGCAAATATCTGTTTGATATCCTTTCTTAAATCCTTGTTGCAATCGCCTTGACACATTCGGTTAAATATGGTTAAAAATATCTGATTTCAAATTAATTGCTTTAGCTTAAGCCTAACGCAGCAAAAGTCGGAGAGCTTCAGAGCCAAGACGCCAAGGGTGAAGCCGTAGTAAATCTACTGCGAACCTTTGGCAACGCCGGATCTGAAGCCCTTCGGCTTTCCGAAAGGTAAACAACACGGCATCAAATAGGCCTCATCCTTTGAATTCACCATGGGTTAAAAATCAAAAAGAGAGGCTTTTCTATGACTTTTACTCGAAAATCAAACAGTTTATACCCTTTTCGCCATGTTGCTTATGAAACGTTAGGGTTTATACAAAGGGGAAGCATATGTGACAATATCGAACCCCATGTCTCAAACAGAGAGATGGGGTTTTATATTTACATTGATACCGTTAGGCAACCAACAGCGGATATGGTTCATACAATGACAAGCTATTTAGAACGAATCACGAAATATTCTCAATTTTTTCTTCTGAGTTAACAATTAGATCTTAAACACAAGGAGTCTAAGAATATGTCACACCGTCACGCTGGTAGATCTTCCGAGAGCTTCATAAACAAAGACATAATCTTACGAACACTCAACATTCTCCCAATGCAGACGATTCTCGATGCCGGTTGTGGTAACGGCTACATGTCCAAGGAGTTTTCAAAAGTATTGAACAATACCGGAAAGGTGTATGCAATAGATTCTAACAAAGAGGCTATACAAACGCTCAAAGAAGAAACAAAAGAAACTAATATAGAAACAATGGAGGCAGATATAACGAAGGGGATACCCATAAAAGAATCATCCATAGACCTGATCTATCTCTCAACTGTAATCCATGGCTTCCAAGAAGGCCAAGTAGCACGTTTCCAAAAAGAGGTGAAACGACTTTTAAAACCGAATGGGCGATTAAGACACCCCCTTCGGGCCCCCTTTAGAGATTAGGTTTTCTCCCGAAGAATTAAAGCAGACAATAAATCTAACTCCTGAGTCCCTGGTAGAGGTGGGACAATATTTTTATATGCATATCTTTAGACATAAATATTAAAAACATCTAAAATACTGCGCTTATTTTGTACCTTTCATTTTTATCTCGACAATAAAAATGGAGAATATAACCAATGAGGGCAAAAAACAAAATACTTTTGCTGGTTGACGGTATTGTAAATTTGCTTTTGGGCACGTTGCTGCTTCTATTTCCTTTAGGAATGGCCCAATTGTTAGGAGTCCCTCAACCCAATAGCAATTTTTATCCGACCATACTTGGAGCAGTTATTTTCGGAATTGGAATTGCTCTGCTGCTTGAAACCTATGGAGAACCACGCGGCATACACGGATTGGGGATAGCTGGTGCTATCTCGATAAATTTTTGTGGTGCTGGGGTCCTTACACTTTGGTTAATCTACAATCCATTTAACTTGCCACTTCGAGGCTATATTATTCTATGGGCTATCGCCATCATGGTTTTGGCATTAGGATTCATTGAATTATTTGGTAAATCTTGGCGAAATACATGCGATAACGCATAAATATTATAATATCTTATTAAAATAAAGGAGATAAACCCAAATGCCATGGATAAATAAAGAATTGTGTTCGGGGTGTCAAATATGCGTCGATGAATGTTATGCCGGGGCAATTTCGATGGAAGAAGACACTGCCTTTATAAATGAAGACGAGTGCATACGATGTGGGGTTTGTCACGATATATGCCCGGATGAAGCGGTTCGTCATGACGGAGAACGGATCCCTGAAGAAGTGAGATCTAATTTAGATTGGGCCAAAAAGTTGCTAAAGCATGAATATTATTCGAACGATAAGACAAAACAAAGACAGCTTATCGAACGTTTGCAACGCTTTTTTGCTAAAAACAAAAAGGTGGCAGAAAAAACCATAGAGCAGCTTGGTATTCTGCATGATATGGAATACTCAGACTAAAATAATCGAATACCCATCTGACACCAGAATAAGAAGATAACTGTATCTCAATTATTGTTTTGAATGGTTCCGTTACTGCCAAGAGATCTAATATTTGAAGACATCACATTTTACAGCTTTTCTGTATATCATTACAGCTTGTATGATAAAACAGAACTTTATAATCAATAGTTACACCTCATAAAACACGATGCCTATTATTAGAGAAGCAATTGAAGAAGACATAAAAGCTTTAAGGAAATTGTTGAAAGAGCTTGGTTACGACGTTGATGGTGGTACTTTGTCTCAAAGAATAGAGTCTATCAGAGATCAAGGAGGAGAAGTTATCGTTGCGTCGATAGACGGTATAGTTGTCGGTTGTGTAAATACATTAATAGATATTCGCCTTGCAGAAGGAATCGTCGGTGAAATCGCTAGCTTAGTGGTTTCTGATGCACACCGGGGTATGGGCATAGGAAAAAAGTTGGTATTTCATGCTGAATCATGGCTTAAAATTAAAGGGTGCACTACTATTCGCGTTAGGGCCAATATGGTTCGCAAAGAAGCACACCAATTCTATTTGGGAATGGGCTTTAAAGAGATAAAAACACAGAAAATATTTACCAAAAATGTGTAACAAATACATTAAGTAATATCATCAACAAGATTAACCATTCTGATCTAAGTAGATTATAAGCTTCAAATTTATCTTACCCGATAGAGATGTTCTTCTACGATATCTATAGGAAGATCGGATTTTTAATATGGCAAGTAAACACATGTTTTAAAAGACCCATCTTCGTGCCATATTCTCAATTTATCTGTATTTTGCTCAAAGTTGAGATATGGTATTTAACTTGGGAATACCCCAGTAAAAATTTCGCGCCATAGGAATGTAGCTATCTGCTATTATTGCCAATCGGAGGTACATTTGAGAAATCGTTATCTTTCAAAGATCCATCCTGCCCGCTGTAGGCAGCACATAAATGTAAATTAGTAAATTAGAATCAACCGTTGAAGATCAGTAAAGGAATTTAGAGAAGCCCTGTTCTTCCGGTAAAAATATATACTAAAACCCCCGTCCCAGGGAGAATGTAAATGGCACATCAACCCCATTATTGGGCTTATATAGGTCCGCATTGGAAAGATGACGCCAAACGAAGCTTAACTCCCATTCATTGTGTTGGCCGAACCGTACCCCAAAGCCGGCGTAATCATTGAAGATAAATTTCGATCCTTGCTCCTGGTATCCCAGATTATAAGATGACATGACTGAAGGACCTGCAGCAAGATGAACAAACATCTTAATTTTCTCTGATATTTCAAAATAATACCGGTATGCAGGTATCAATGATATCACGTGGTTGTCCCGATTGATACTTGCGTCGGTCCATAGATAGCTGTAGCCCACGCCCAGCAGAAGGCTTGAACGGCCCAATATGGGGATGGGGTATTCCTTAAAAAAGAAATTTACATCAATCACTGAGTTGCGTTGTTGGATGGGGCTTTCTATCCATTGGGGACCATGCCCCACGCCAACCGCGATTCGATAGATATCTTCGGCAGATGCCGGTGGTACGGCCAATACTGACAAAACAAGCCAGATTGCAACTGACTTAATGGAATTATGCATAGTTCAGCCCAATATCGAACAATACGATGATTTCCCGTACCTGTGTCGGTACGATAACGCATACGGTTAAATTTAACTGTTACTTTGTTAGGGAAATTGTGACTACTTGGACTTAATTTGTAGGATCTAACACACTGGCATGGTAATTAGAGCTAATTAAGAATAACAGCGGCCACCAGACTTTGTCAAGTGGTTTGACAGACATTCATCGATGCCCTGATCAAATCCATAGCGGCGAGACGTATAGGTAATGGGTAGCTGAAACTCGCTGTCACTCGATGAACGGGAGGTACTTCGCACATATTTAGCCCACACCGAATTGCATGTTCTGAAATAAAGATGTAAATATGATAGATTCAAAACTTTTTTGGTATCATTTTTTCATAAAGGGCAAATCCAATTTAATTGATTTGCCCTTTATGAATTTACGATATATGTAATGGGAATTGATCAACCTTGGATTACTCTTATGGCAAGATGTACAAGATACTCTGCAAACTGCATTAACACGTAAATACCTTCAATTTATTTATGTATTTGTCTCATTTTAGCTTCTACAACGTCTATTGCCGCGCAGTTCAATAATGAGAAAGCGGTAAAAGGACTGTCCAGAATCAAGATAGTCTGTGACGTCAATGTCGGAAATCCGGACTTACTGCTGACCAGAATGTATTTTCTTGACACCACATACAGCCAATTAATCGACATGGGAGTGAAACCCACCATTGTGCTCGTTTTTCGTGGAAAAGCCAGTTTATTCATCACAAAAAACGACAAATACATTAAAGCTGAATATCGAAAGCAATGGCTCGAAATGAAAGGCTGGCTGGAGCAGTTCAGTGAGCTTGGTTTTACCATTGAACAGTGTTATATTGCTGCAAAATCCTATAAAATCGACACAAAAGATTTTCTTCCGCAGGTAAAGATCGTCGCTAATGGCTATATCTCTTTGATAGGATACCAGAGTCAAGGATATGCTTTTCTACCCATGGATTGATTCCCGTTTCAATATTTTAATAGTTAAACTCCAACAATGAGTTTATTTTCCATCTGCGTCAAGACCATACGATCAATTGGTATTTTATATCCGTATTATATAGTATAAAAAGGATTGTTGACTCCTATCAATAATTTGTTATATGAAATTAATTGGAGGGAAGTTTTCTATCAAATTTGGTAATTCCTGCCCATACCTCCTTCATGTATGAGAAAGGACGGTTTTTCCTGAAACTGCCCTTTCTCATAAACGTCTATTACACCCAAAGTCACCTGTTAATTTTATGGTGAGAAAAAAACAATAATTGAAGGGGGTAATATGACTCGAAGTTGCAAAAAATGTGGTTTTTTTGTTAACATTCCAAATCTATCCACGAAAGATATTGGCTATTGTCTATTTTTCGACCTGAGAGATATTGAAAAAAAGGAATCCCGGAGAAAACTAAAAATAATTGACGGTGAAGAAAGAAATATAGCTTATAGCTGTGAGGGGTATATCAATACAGTAGATTTTTTTAAATAAATTCTTTTTGACTCATTGTTTTCAATCCTATGGTCAAAAAGGGACCTCTTTTTTAATTATTGCAATTAACTCAATATTATAGGAGGTCAATTGTGAATATTTGTGAACCTTGTGAGCAATTCAAAAACCGCATAAAGGAATGGAACTACTGGAGCGGTGCCGTTGATCCCTTACCTTATATAGATAATGTGATTAAACCTCACAAGCACCTGATGTTTGAAGGGAGAAGACACGATGGAGCAGGAGCCCATGTGCTTGTATTACACTGCCTAAAGTGCGACCAGTGGTGGAAACTCTCCGCTTGGCCGGTATTCGGGTGCCTTGAAGTTTTGCCTCACTTACCGAAAGATCATTCATCACTTTAGGAGAGACTTCTTTTGGATAAGAAGGTGCTTGCAATGGAAAAAAGACGTCAAATTGAAAAACTCGATGACGCGTGGAGTTTGAATGGATACACTGGAAGCACAGTGCGTTCCACTCCTCATATTATGGCAATTCAATTTGATAGAGTATGTCAGATTGAGAGTTTAAAAGCCTTTTAGAGTACTTAGGAGAGATCAAATTCATTTAATCGATCATTATTATGCTTTATAACATCAGGGCTTTCCTCTTTATTTCTGTCAAAAGCCTTTCTTTGATAGAAAATAGGAGAACTTTGGTGAAAGATTGACATATCGATTGACCTAATATAGCGGACTTCCTATATCCCCTTTGGCAGGCTAAAAGCTTAACCTGCTTTGAAATAACGCTTTTTCTTTTCTTGATTTTTTCATTCTATGTCTAATCTTTTAGATAGTGATAATAATTGTCTGTGCAACGATTGGTCGAAAAGTGACTAGAAGTGGTTTTAAAACCACTTTTAAGCCATGACAACAGATTTAAGAAGACAGAGAACTCCCTGCAAAAATCCCGAACGAAAATAAAATATTGACGGTTTAACCCCTTACCGGAACAGGAGGAAAATATGGCGACCCGCAAAGCAACTGCCAGGTGGAATGGCACGCTGAAAGAAGGCAACGGCGTAATGAAATATGGTGAAGTTGAAGGCCCTTTTACATTTGCATCGCGTTTTGAAGAGGGTAAAGGAACAAACCCTGAAGAACTTGTTGGAGCTGCCCATTCCGGATGCTTTTCAATGTATCTTGCTGCTATCATGAGTGCGGATAATTTTACACCCACAAGCGTACAGACAACGGCTTTAGTTCATTTGGGAGAAGATGACGGCCCCAGGATTACCAGTATTGATTTAGATTGTGAAGCAGATGTACCCGGCCTGGATGCTGATAAATTTGCTCAATATGCTCAAACAGCCAAAGAGAAATGCCCAATCTCAAGACTTTTTGCCGGTACAAAAATCAATCTTTCAGCGAAATTGATCGGATAATCTTTTTTCTAATAAGGAAGAAGTCTTTGCATTATACTCAACACATATGGTAATAAGTATTTATTTTCTATATAGGAATAACAATGCCGATTACAACCAAAACTGACCATGAAAAACAGTTGACGATACATACGGTATCCGGAGACCCGTTTTTCGAAGAAGGTATGGAAGTTTTCAAGGCATTCTATGAAAAACATCCCACAAAGAATTTATTATGGGATTTGAGAAATGCAAGTTTGCATAATTTATCTTCAAAGGACTTAGAAGCTTATGTCGATTATTCGAAACGGCATAGTGAAGCACGGACAGGAGGCAAGACAGCGTTTGTTGTTTCAAAAGATTTAGAGTTTGGCATGCTTCGAATGGTAGACGCATTTAGTGAATTTGCAAAGATTCCCTTTAAGATAATGACATTTCGTTCTATCGATGAAGCGTTCCAGTGGCTTGAGGAAGATGAATAAAAAAGTGGCAACAGTCAGTATTATCAAGGCCACATATTCAGATCCGGAAATTGAAACCCTTCTTGCACCCCTTGGGGGGATGGAGCAGTTTGTAAAAAAGAACGAAAAAGTTCTCCTCAAGGTGAATCTGTTATCAGCCAAAGAGCCGGAAAAGGCTGTGACCACGCACCCTGAGTTTGTAGGGGCTGTGGCTAAGGCTGTTAGAGAGGCAGGAGGAGAGCCGTATATTGGAGACTCCCCGGCAGGACCTTTTTCCAAAAGAAATCTTAACAAGGCCTATGGGCGTTCAGGACTCGAGAATTTGGCGATAGAAGAAGGTATTCCCCTGAACCTTGACACAGGCGTCAAGAAACTTGATATCCCCAATGGCAAACGATTGCGAAAATCTCCCTTCTGTGATTATGCATTAAATGCCGATAAGGTCATTGCGCTGCCGAAACTTAAAACCCACTCTTTTCAGTATATGACACTGGCATGTAAGATCATGTATGGCGTCGTTCCGGGTCTTACCAAGGCAAAATACCATGCTCAGTTCCCAACACGAGTTAGTTTTGCGGACATAATGCTGGATATTCTTACCACCGTAAAGCCACATTTATATATCATGGACGGTATAATGGCAATGGAGGGCCAGGGACCTGGAAGCGGAGATCCCGTAAAAATGGATCTGGTTCTTGCATCAACAGATCATGTGGCCCTGGATATTTCAGTATGCAGAATTTTGGGCATTGAGCCCGTGGGCATACCGGTACTTAAAAGAGCTAAAGTTCGCGGTTTGTGGCCTGAGAGGATTGATTATCCGATCCAGAGGCCCGAAAATGTTGCCTATAAAGGATTCAAACTACCAAACACGGCCGATCATCTATTGACCGGCAAAAAACCTCCAAGAAAAAGCCCTGTAATTACGGACAAATGTACAGCTTGCGGGGATTGCGAGAATATTTGTCCTAAAAATGCAGTGAAGGTGCAAGGCCGGAAGGCAGCGGTAACCTATTCAAAGTGCATAAGGTGTTTCTGCTGCCATGAGGTCTGTCCTGAAGATGCCATCATGTTGCGCAGTGTGAAGTTAAATTGAAATGATCTATTGCTTTTTAAACCGCTCATGCGTCCCTGTCAACTCTCAGTGAAGCAGTGGGAGATCCTATATTTCCTTTCAGCTACAACCACCTTGATTTTTTTGTGCATAAAAATTTCAAAAGCCGGATCAATTCTTCATGAGCTATTCACTTTAAAATGAATTGGTTACACTGAAATATCCGGCAATGTAATGCTTGGGTTCAAAAATTTGAATCAGGAGCTGCGGAATTCTTTGTTATTAATTTAAGGTGTTATATGGTTAACTCCCAATGGGGTTCAAAATTTTGAACCGCCAAGACAGCAACTTTTCCCAATGAATTAAGGGGCTACACCATATGCCTTTTAAAAGGGTTCAAAATTTTGAACGATACGGTCGATTTTAAAGATATTGCAATGGATAACGTATGGATGAAAATTGTTGGCATTTTATAGTGTAACATATCAGAATTTCCATATTAATCGATATGCCTGGAATTTGTTGCGTCTTGTTGCCGGATTTTGGCATACAAATTGCTGAACAATTGTAAGATATAATTTCCTTCTAATCTCATCAAAAGAATGTCAGATATAACTGCCAATGAAGCTGCAATTAAAACAAACGGGAATCGTGAAAGGTGAACTGTGGAAATTATAAACATATTGATACCATTGTTGATTTTAATAGGCGGATGGTATCTGTGGCATAAAACCTTTTCGTGATAAATCATTCGTTATTCTGCATTTAAAACGAGACATGGAATGGTGCCATGAATAATGCGGGCATAAAAAATAACGTAGATAGACGTACCGGTATTGAAAGGAGGGAGTTTTCATACACAGCATATTTACCGGAAAGAAGATCGGGCAAAGATCGCAGGGGCGTATCTGATCATAAAAATTTCCTAACCAATGAGATTGAAAGCGACACAGATAGGCAACAATACCATTGCGATATAATATATTTAAAAAAATTTTGTACCAAAAATCGGTGAATTTTCGGAATACCAGGCCGGAGTTATAAAAATCGCATTCACTGAACTGTCTTTTGCAGCCCTCGGGTAAATGACGCCCAAGGGCTTTTTTATCATACCCCCATTAATATATCATGCCAATCCCACCATATTTTTGATTGATTTCAAGAAAGAATTTGGATAAGCCCAAGTTACGGCACGAATATGCCTATCCATTAACAATGATATTATTTTGATAAAGACAACAAAAAGGATGAGTTCAATGCAGACGGTTTATGTAGATTATAGCAACCAAATAAAGATCATAT
>JARRRC010000184.1:0-7572 GCA_037381105.1 Desulfobacterales bacterium | reverse complement strand
ATCCCAAGCCGTATAGAGTCGGAAGGACCTGGTACAAACCGCTGCCTCATGCACGGAGCTTCAGCCAGTTTGGCAGAGCATCGTGGTACGGAAGGGAGTTTCACGGGAAAAAAACGGCCAACGGTGAAATTTACAACATGTACGACATGACGGCTGCCCACAAAACACTCCCCTTTGACACATATGTCAGTGTACGAAATTTAAAGAACAACAGAACAGCTGTCGTCAGGATCAACGACCGGGGACCGTTTGCCAGAGGAAGGATCATCGATCTTTCTTATTCGGCGGCCAAAAAAATCGGCATCGTCGGACCCGGCACAACGGATGTTGAAATCGTTGCACTCGCAGGACCCGATGCGCCGGACCTGGCCGATGGAGAGACCGCGACGTATCCGGTAACCGATTTATATCAGGGAAACTTTACGGTTCAAATCGGAGCCTTCGGGGAATGGAAAAACGCTGAAAAACTTCGGAAGCAGCTGGCTCGAACCTATCAAAATGTTTATATTACATCCTATTCCAACGGGAGTGATACCTTCTACAGAGTGAAAGTGGGCAGGTATTCAAATCTTGCCCAGGCGAACAGGTTTGAGAGCATCATGATCCAAAGGGGGTATAAGGATGCCTTTGCTGTCGCGGAAGATAACCAGTGACCATCCATAAATGGTCTTTTTCTCCAATCCGCCGGAGGTGGAAAAGTCTCTTTGTTATGCTTAAAAAATAATCCTCGGAATATATCCATATGCCTGGGGTTATTTTTTTCGCATGCCTTGATCTTGGGGAAAAGTCTTCATTTATGAATGGTTACTGACTCAACGAAAAATTAAAAAATCGGTTTAAGACAAAACGGCTTCTCAAAATATCGCACTGATGGCTGGAAAAAAGAAAAAGCAAAAAGTTGTCTTTTTGGACCGGGACGGTGTTATTAATCGTGATTCTCCGGATTACATTAAAAACTGGTCTGAATTCGAGTTTCTCCCCGGAAGTTTGGAGGCATTAACGAAGCTGACGATCAATGGATTTGTCGTGATTGTCATTACAAACCAGTCGGTTATTCAGCGTAAAATGACATCGCAAAAAGAGCTTATACCGGAAGACCGGTGTGACTGCCGCAAGCCAAATCCCGGGCTGATTCAAAAAGCCGTGAAAAAATACAACATCGAACTTAAAACCTCGACCATGGTGGGGGATAGTGCAAAAGATATCGAATGCGCACGGAATGCCGGATGCGGCACTTTGATTTTGGTCAAAACCGGTAACGGCGTTACGGCTGAAAAACAATTAACAGAAAAAATGATCCGGCCGGACGTTATTGTTCGAGATCTTTTGGAAGCCGCTTGTTGGATCGTCTCTAGAAACGATTCGACATTCTCTCCGGACCCCTCGTAATACCCATGAAAAGTTCCTTCCCCACGACTACCCTTGAAGGAGAGCTGGAAAGAGTCACATACTTCAATACCCGAAATCATTATACCATCGCAAAATTAAAAACCAGCAAAACCAACAGCATCGTCACGATTGTCGGTACAATGACGGCCGTCAAAACCGGTCAATTCCTCAAGGTTGAAGGAACCTGGGAAACCCATCCCAAGTATGGGCAGCAGTTTAAAATTCAGTCCTACAAAGAAACTTTGCCGGCAACCATTGACGGCATCAAAAAATATCTCAAATCCGGAATTGTGAAAGGAATCGGGCCATCGACGGCCGACAGAATGATCCATCATTTTAAATCCGAAGTCTTTGAGATAATAGAGCGGTATCCGGATAGACTTTTAGAAGTAGAAGGTATCGGAGAAGTTAAAGCCGCATCGATATGCGATGCCTGGAAATACAATCATGCGGCAAGAAATCTGATGCAGTTGTTGCAAGAGGCGGATGTTAAAACGTCCTATTGTGCAAAGTTGCTTAGACAGTATGGCTCGAATGCAGTGAATATCATTCGAAGCGATCCTTATCGACTGACCGCCGATATCCATGGGATCGGTTTCTATCCGGTCGACAGGATTGCTTTGAAGCTTGGCGTTTCAAGGGATGATCCAAAGCGTCTAATGGCTTGCGTTGTTCATGTGATGCAACAATTTGTCAATGAAGGCCATGTCTTTGTCTATGAGGAGCAACTGTTTGAACATTGCAGTCGTTTTTTGGGGTTGGCAGCCGATATCACCCGAAATGCGATCAAGACCTTGGTTGACGAAAAAGAGCTGGTGATTGAAAACCATCTGGATTTTTCCGAAAAGAGAACCATTTGTCTGCGAGAATTTTATGAAGCTGAAACAGGGATATCCGACCGTGTTAAAGCCCTGCTGTCCATTCCGGTCATTCCGCCCCCGATCGATTCAGAGCGTATTTCAAAGGAAGTCCAAGAAAAATTATCCATCGCTCTATCCGGAGAACAAGTTGATGCGCTAGAAAAAATACTCTGCCATCGGGTGACGATCATCACCGGCGGTCCGGGGACCGGTAAAACAACGTTGATTCGGTCGATCAGCGCCATATTCGAAGCACTCGGGAAACAAGTACTTCTCGCGGCACCGACGGGTCGGGCGGCAAGGCGGTTGTCCGAGGTGACCCACAGAGATGCAAAAACCATTCATCGACTGCTGGGGGTAAATTTTCAGGACGCAACGTTTTTAAGAAACAGGGATAATCCCCTTGATGCGGATGCGGTGATTATCGATGAAGCATCAATGATAGATACGCTTTTAATGTTTCATCTGGTGAATGCCTTGCCAGTGACCGCCGTATTGATTTTGGTGGGCGATGTTTTTCAGCTTCCCTCCATCGGTCCCGGCAATGTGCTCTCAGACTTGATAAAATCAGCCCGGACGCCTGTTTTTTATCTTAAAAAAATATTCAGGCAGGCGCATCAGAGCCCGATTATATTGAATGCCCACAGAATACGGAACGGCGAGTTGCCGGTGTTCAATCCGATGGATGAATCGGACAGCCTTTCCGAGTTTTATTTTTTGGAACAAAACGATCCCGGTAAGGTTGTCTCCACTATTGTTGAATTGTGTACAAAGACGATTCCGCAGAATTTTTCTTTGGATCCGCTTCACGATATTCAGGTTTTATCGCCGATGCACAAAGGTGTTGTCGGCACCGTTCATCTCAATCAGGTATTGCAAAAGGCATTAAACCCGAATCCGGCTGCGGTTGAAACTGCAGGCAGCACCTTTAAGATTGGAGATAAAGTGATGCACCTTAAAAACAATTATCAAAAGGACGTTTTTAACGGAGATATCGGAATGATCAGTGCGGTGGACCCGAAAGGGGATAATTTTTCGGTGGACTATTACGGAAGGACGGTAAATTATGATTCCACGGAGACGGATGAAGTATCTTTGGCATATGCCATATCCGTTCATAAATCACAAGGTTCGGAGTACCCGGCCGTTATATTGCCGCTGATGACTCAACATTACGTGCTTCTCCAGAGAAACCTTTTATACACGGCGATTACACGGGGGAAGCGTCTGGTCATTCTCATCGGCACAAAAAAAGCCATGACAATTGCTTTAAAAAACGATACACCTAAAAAACGGCTGTCCGGCCTTGCGTTCAGGCTGATGCGGAATTAACGATTAATGTATATGAAATATCTTGACAATGCGTATTATTTCAATTAGTTAAACTTCAACTCTTGTCAAGGTGCATGTGAAATCAGTATTTAAATAAAAACAATTAATTAGGTGGTTATTTATGGCAGTTCCAAAACGAAAAAAATCAAAATCAAGGCGGGATAAACGCCGGACTCATCAAAAAAATTCAGCGCCTAACTTGACCAGTTGCCCCCAGTGCGGTGATGAAAGGCTTCCACACCATGCATGTCCCAGTTGCGGCACCTATAAAGGCCGCACGGTAATCGAAGTCGAATAATTTGGATCGTTTCAACCCAACGACCTTTTTACCCGATTTGGCGGTATTTTAGAAATTTTTAAAAATATTCTCGCCTTAAGTATGGTGCACGAGGTGGTATTATGGCCGAAAGAAGAGCCTCTATTGTAATCGGCAGCGATCATGCGGCATATGCTTTGAAAGAAAAAGTCAAAGCATATCTTCTGAAACGACCCGTTGACGTTGAAGATGTTGGTTGCTATAGCGAAAACTCGGTGGATTATCCCGATTTTGGGATCAAGGTCGCATCGATGGTTTCAGCGGGCAAATTTGAGCAAGGCATACTCATGTGCGGCACGGGGATCGGCATGTCCATGGTGGCCAACAAATTCCCTCATGTCAGGGCGGCGTTATGTGCCGATCTCTTTTCCGCCATTATGAGCAGGCGGCACAACAATTCCAATATACTGGTCATGGGAGGACGTGTTATCGGGGAAGCCCTTGCTATGGAAATCGTGAAGGTATGGATGGAAACCCCTTTTGACGGCGGACGGCATCAACGCCGATTGGACAAGTTTGATAACATAAAGATCGGATAGAAAAGGATCGTTCCGATAAGAAACTAAAACCATGCAAGGAACACATATTTGGACTTCTTAAGACGTATTGACAAAGCAGACCCTGAAATTGCCCGCGCAATTTCCATGGAGATCGATCGTCAGGCAAGCACACTGGAGCTTATCGCATCGGAAAATATTGCCAGTCCCGCAGTGATGGCTGCCCAGGCAAGTGTTCTTACCAACAAGTACGCCGAGGGTTATCCGGACAAACGCTATTATGGGGGATGTGAATATGTTGATGTGGCAGAAAAACTGGCGATCAATCGGGTCAAAAAACTGTTCCACGCGGCCTATGCCAATGTTCAGCCTCATTCCGGCTCCCAGGCCAACATGGCCGTGTACTTTGCGTTGCTGGATCCCGGTGATACGGTTCTTGGTATGGATTTGTCCTGCGGAGGGCACCTTACCCATGGAAGTCCGGCCAGTTTTTCAGGAAGGTTTTATCATTTTGTTCATTATGGCGTCAATGCGGATACCGGTATCATCGACTATGAAGAATTAGCGCGATTGGCCCAAAAACATCGACCAAAGCTGATTGTCGCCGGTGCGAGTGCTTACCCCCGTATTATCGATTTTGAAGCCTTTGCAGAAATCGCGGCGTCGGTAAATGCATATCTGATGGTAGACATGGCACATATCGCCGGTCTCGTGGCAGCCGGACTTCATCCATCTCCCGTGCCGTATTCCGATGTCATTACATCGACAACACATAAAACGTTAAGAGGGCCTCGAGGCGGTTTAATTCTGGCAAAGACCGACTATACCGTTAAATTAAACAAAGAAATATTTCCCGGTATTCAGGGCGGACCGCTGATGCATGTTATTGCCGCAAAGGCGGTTGCTTTCAAGGAAGCCCTGAGTGAATCGTTCAGGGTCTACCAGAAAGATGTCGTAAACAATGCGAGGGTTCTTGCGGATCATTTGATGGACGGCGGTATCCGGCTTATTTCCAACGGCACCGACAATCATATGATGATCGTCGATTTGCGAAATCTGAACATCACCGGCAAGGATGCTGAAGATGCCTTGGGTCGCGCCGGGATCACCGTCAATAAAAATGCCATACCATTTGAGACACGGGGGCCGATGCTGACCAGCGGCATCCGGATCGGGACCCCTGCAATTACCACCAGGGGCATGAAAGAACCAGAGATGGAGACAATTGCAAGGCTAATCGTCAATGTGCTTCAAAACCACTTGGATGAAAAGATCATTGCGGGAACAAAGAAAAAAGTTTTTGAGCTTTGTGAATCGTTTCCGTTGTATCGCAACTTGAAAAAAGAGGAGGCATAAAATGGCGCCGGAGAGTGACCGCCCGACCTGGGAAGCCTATTTTATGGATATTGCTTTTCTCGTTGCCAGAAGGGCCACATGCCTTCGTCGTGCCGTCGGTGCCATCATCGTAAAGGATAAAAGAATTTTATCAACAGGTTATAATGGTGCGCCTGCCGGAATTAAACATTGCCTCGAAACCGGATGCATGCGCGAGAAAATGAATATTGCCTCGGGTAAAAACCACGAGCTTTGCCGCGGCATTCATGCCGAACAAAATGCGATTATACAGGCCGCATACCACGGCGTTTCCATAAAGGGCGCATCGCTTTTTTGCACCAACCTTCCGTGTTCCATATGCGCCAAGATGATATGATGCCGGTAGCCCTATTGAGATCGATTGTTTTCAAAGCACTAAAATGTTATAAACCTAGGTTTGGCATCCTCAATTTCTATCAATGCCGGAGGCCTTTCAGCTATTTTAGGGGGCGACATTTAAGTTACAAAAAAACAGGATAGCGGCGGGGAGGAATTCATGAAGTGCCCATTTTGCGGAGAAGTTGACAACAAGGTGATTGATTCCAGATTGAGTAAAGACGGGAATGTCATTCGAAGACGCAGAGAGTGCGTTATCTGCAGCCGGCGATTCACTACCTATGAACATATTGAAGAAATTCCTGTTATGATCATTAAAAAAGATGGGCGGCGTGAAGTTTTTTCCCGTGAAAAAGTGCGTTCGGGTCTCCAGAAGGCATGTCAGAAACGAAAGATCAGTATGAATGTTATTGAAGATTTTCTGGATGAGCTGGAACGGGATCTCAGAGAGATCGGAGAGAAGGAGATACCTTCTCACACCATCGGTGAAAAGGTTATGGCCAAACTCCATGAAATTGATGATGTCGCATATGTGAGATTTGCATCGGTATACAGGGAATTCAAAGATGTGAACGATTTTGTTTCCGAACTTAAAAACCTTTTAAGCAATCATTGAACGCTCTGAATTCATAACCGATCGAATTCTTGCCAATTCGGATTATCCGTAACATTTTGACAATTATAGAAGACAAACGTTTTATGAAGATGGCGCTTGATCTTGCCAAAAAGGGGGAAGGCCTTACCTCGCCCAACCCGATGGTGGGCGCCGTTATTGTTAAAGATGGAAAGGTTGTCGGAAAGGGGTATCATCAGGCTGCAGGGAAAGCGCATGCCGAAGCCAATGCCTTGGATGACGCCGGTGAGTTAGCGAAAGACGCAACCCTTTATGTTACACTTGAGCCCTGTAATCATACAGGGCGGACGCCTCCCTGCACTGAAAATATTCTGGCCGCCGGTATCCGGCGGGTGGTCGCGGCGATGGTTGATCCGAATCCAAAAGTTAAAGGCGGAGGATTAGCGTATTTAGAAGGCCGCGGCATTCGTATCATGTCAGGGGTTTGTGAAGCCCGGGCTAGAAAACTGAACGAAGCGTTCATAAAATACGTTGGAACAGGACGACCTTTTACCATAGTAAAATGTGCCGCAACTCTGGATGGGCACATCGCAACAAAAACAGGTGACTCCAGATGGGTTACCGGAGAAGAATCCAGACAATTTGTCCACCGACTTCGACACGCCGTGGATGCCATTATGGTCGGTATCAACACGGTTGAAAAAGACAATCCCAGTTTAACCGCCCGAATCGCTGCACACCGCAAGAATTTTAAACCCAAGGATCCTGCAAGAATCATTCTTGATACCCATCTGCGTATTCCGGAGGAGGCAAAACTCTTGCGGCTTCAATCGCATTCTGATACGATACTGATTACCGGCCCCTCGGTTTCGGAGAATAAGAAAGGCAGACTAG
>JARRRC010000183.1:0-5230 GCA_037381105.1 Desulfobacterales bacterium | reverse complement strand
CCGACTGAATGTGATTTATTAAAACCGTATCTGGCGAATTTTTCGACCCCGCGGGGATCGTTATATCTCCCGGTCCCGGGCGCCCGGAATCAGCGGGAATTTCTATGGCTGTGGTGGAACATTTTTCCGGAAAAATTCCTATCCTCGGCGTATGCTTGGGCCACCAGGCCATTGCCGCCGTCTTTAGCGGGAAGGTGGTCGCGGCCAAAAATCTCATGCACGGAAAAACATCCATGATTCATGCTGACGGAAAAATGATTTACCGGGGAATTTCCAAACCGTTCGAAGCCATGCGATATCACTCTTTGGCGGTTTCCAGGGAATATTTCCCCGGATGCCTGGAAATAAGTTCCGAAGCGGATGACGGCGAAATTATGGGGATCCGGCACAGGGATCATCCGTTCACGGAAGGTATCCAATTTCATCCGGAATCGATTATGACCCTTGTGGGTAAACGCCTGTTAAGAAACTTTTTGAATAACAGCGCGGAGGGAATAGAGCAGAGGGTATAGAACTCAGAGATCGGAAGTCGGAAGTCGGAAATCGGAAAGCTGATGCTGCGCAGGATTAAGGATAAAGGATAAAGGATAAAGGAAGACAGAAGTCGGAAGTCAGAGGTCGGAGATCAAGTTACCCTCTATGCTCTATGCTCTCTGCCCATTAACCAATTAAACGATCATAACGATCTTAACGAACCAAACGATCCAAACGATTTGAACGATTTAACCGACAAACAGTTCACAGTTCAACGAAGGAGAAAATGGACGATGTTTAAAGAAAATCTCAGCAAAATCATTGGGAAAAATGATCTGAATGAAGAACAGATGGCTCAGATGATCACCGATATTTTTTCAGGAAATATCACCGACGCCCAAATCGGAGCCATGATGGCCGCCCTGGCCACAAAAGGAGAAACCTTTGAAGAACTGGCCGGTGCGGCCCGCGCCATGCGACGAAAAGCCCTTCGCATCCAGACATCGGCGGCAACCGTTGTCGATACCTGCGGCACCGGCGGCGATGGTGCGCATACGTTCAATATTTCCACCACTACGGCATTCGTAGTGGCGGCATGCGGCGTGACGGTGGCCAAACACGGAAACCGTTCCGTGTCGAGTCAATGCGGCAGCGCGGACCTTCTTGAGGCACTGGGTGTAAATCTCGATACGAATCCGGAAATTGTTGAAGAAGCGGTTCGAGATATCGGTATCGGCTTTCTTTTTGCCCCCATGTATCACAGCGCCATGAAGTATGCCGCCAAAGCCAGAAAAGAAGTCGGTGTGCGGAGTATTTTCAACATGCTGGGACCGCTGACAAATCCTGCCGGCGCCAATTGTCAGCTCTTGGGGGTATATGCGCCCGAACTCACGGAGATGTTTGCCCATGCACTGCAGCTGCTGGGCGCGAAAAGATCGTTTGTGGTGCATGGTCATGACGGATTGGATGAAATTTCGGTTTGCGCGCCGACCCGTGTTTCAGAACTCAAAGACGGTCTGATTCGAACTTACGATATATTCCCTGAAACGTTTTTCGGACAACCGGCGAAACCGGAAGACCTTCTGGGAGGCCATCCCCAGGAAAATGCTCAAATTACCCGCAGCATTCTGAAGGGGGAAAAAGGTCCCAAACGAAATGTCGTGCTGATCAATGCCGCCGCGGCACTGATGGCGGCCGGTCAGGCAAAAGATTTCAGGGAAGGGATTCAACAAGCAAAAACCGCCATCGATGAAGGCGCTGCGACCCAAAAGATGGAGGCGCTGATTGACTATACCCGGAGTAATTGATGAAAGGAAAAGTTTGATTCACCACAGAGGCACGGAAGACACGGAGGTAAGATATACTTTTTCTTGATCGGGAGAAGGCGATCAAGATAAATCAGCCTCTCAAAAGGATTGGTCTTCACTTATAACGTCTATCCAACAATATAGTGGTTTTATCCAATCGCCGTCTCCCGATTGGATAAAAGACAAAGTGCTCTGTGAACTCAGTGCCTCCGTGGTGAAAAACCGTTTTTGAAAGGGGAGTATGGAAAAAGACTTTTTAAGCAAAATCGTTGAAGATAAAAGAAAGGAAATCGCCGCTGCGAAACAGCGCATGCCGGAATCTTTGCTTCGAGAAAAAGCCTTCGCGCCTCGAAAGAGACGCCCTTTTTTCAAAAAATTGGAACATCCCGGACCGTTCGGGGTGAATATCATTGCTGAAATTAAACGGTCATCGCCTTCGAAAGGGGATATTCTCTTGAACCTGGATCCTGCGGTTTATGCCGTTGAATACGAGTCGGGAGGCGCTGCGGCGCTTTCCGTACTCACCGATGGTCCTCACTTCAAAGGCGATCCCGAAGACCTGAAAATCGCCCGTGAAACCACAATGCTCCCGGTCCTTCGGAAAGACTTTCTGATATCCGCTTACCAGATTTTTGAATCCGCGGTGATGGGGGCTGACGCGGTTCTTCTGATCGTCCGCATTCTTTCTTTAGAGCAGCTTAAAGGGTATCTGAGCCTATGCAACGAACTGGAGCTGGATGCACTGGTGGAAGTTCATTCAGAGGCGGATATTGAAAAAGCCGTTTTGGCAAACGCCCGCCTTATCGGTATTAACAACCGCAACTTGAAATCTTTTGAAACCGACATTGAAACCGCAATACGGATGAAATCACTGCTTTACAATGATCAGGTGGCCGTGGCTGCCAGTGGCATTCGAACCCGAAAAGACATCGACTTAATTATAAATTCCGGGATATGGAATTTTTTAATCGGTGAAAGCCTGGTGCGCGCTAAACATCCAAGAAAATTCCTCGAATCCCTTCACGGGAAAAAATCATCGAAACCAACCCCATGATGCGAAAATAAATTGCTTGCAACAAATCAAGCCTGATGTTTATAATTATTGATTATCTCCCGATTGGTTATCGTTCATTAGGGTGAAATAAGCGCCTCATCTCCAATTAAGCCGGTATTATTGCAAATAGAAGAATCATAATTGATTATGACGAAACAACAGATTATCCCTCAGGTCAAAATCTGCGGCATCACCCGTGTTCAAGATGCCGTCGGATGTGCGGAACTCGGCGCCGATGCCATCGGGTGCGTTTTTTATCCCAAAAGCCCGAGGCACCTCAGCCAAGATCTGGCCAGAGACATTTGTTCGGCAGTGCCGGACCCTTTAAAGACCGTGGGGGTATTTGTGGACGAGACCTTTTCAAGCATCATGCAATATGTTGAATATTGTCATCTGAAGGCGGTTCAGTTGCACGGTAAAGAACACCCTGATCTGGTCCGCCGTCTGCGAAAAGAAAATGTTCATGTCATCAAAGCATTATTTATTGACGGCAGTCCGACGTTTAAAGATGCTTCAGAATACCCGGCATCCGCATTTCTTGTGGAATGCGGCCGGGGAAAACTCCCCGGCGGCAATGCCCTTGAGTGGAACTGGGAAGCCGCCAAAATTTTCGGGAAAACACATCCGCTGATTCTTGCCGGTGGCCTGGATCCTGAAAATGTAGCGCTGGCCGTGCAAATGAGCACTCCTTGTGCGGTAGATGTCAGTTCCGGCGTAGAATCCGGACCCGGCTTGAAAGATTTTGACAAAGTGGCGGCTTTTATGAAAGCAGTATCAAAATGCGGTGTGAAAAAACATCCCCAAAATATCTTTTAAATTTAAATTCCTCGCTCTTTATTGCGCAGGATGAATTTAAATGGGGGTAGCGGTTTATGGCCCGCTTTAAAAGCGGGATAAATCTTTCACGAACGAAGCGGCATAGCCGCGTTTCATAAAATCGTTGCACGATTTTATAAGAGGTAAAATATGGGAAAAACAATCGAGCTTAAACGAGCGGTGGTCACCGGCCTTGGTATGGTCTCTTCTCTGGGACTGGATGTGCCGAGTACTTGGGAAGCCATGATTGCCGGTCAATCCGGTATTGACAAAATTTCTAAATGGGGCGATCTGGAGGAAGTCAAAGAAAGGTATAACTTGACAGATGATTTTCCTTTGATCGCCGGAGAAGTCAAACAGTTTGATATCAAAGAAATTGTTAAACAGCGTAAACACGGTTTTTCAAAAGAAGATCTGAAACAGATTAAATACATGGATCCCTTTATTCAGTATGCCTATGCCGCAACCCTGGAAGCAATTGCCGATGCCAATGTGAATTTGGAAAAAGATAAAGTCGATCCCGACCGAATCGGCGTTATTATCGGTTCCGGATTAGGCGGCCCCCAGTCATGGGAAAATGAATTCAGCCGTTTCATACAAGGTAAAAAGGTGTCGCCGTTTCTTATTCCGCGCCTGATACCCAATCTGGCTGCAGGAAATGTCAGCATTTCTTTTAAAGCCAAAGGCGCCAATGCCTGTTTGGCCACCGCCTGTGCTTCAGGCGCACATGCCATTGGTGAGGCTTTTCAGCGAATTCAGCTCGGAAAGGAAGACGCCATTGCCTGCGGAGGAACGGAAGCTGCAATTACGCCGCTGACCATCGCCGGATTTCATGCACTTAAAGCTCTTTCGTCACAATATCAAACGCCCCAATCCGCATCCCGTCCTTTTGATATCCTCCGGAATGGGTTTATCATGGGAGATGGATCGGGCATCTTGATTTTAGAAGAACTGGAGCATGCACTGGCAAGAGGTGCCAGAATATATGCGGAAGTCATCGGTTTTGCCATGACCGGAGATGCCAGCCATATTACGGACCCGGATATAGACGGCGCCGTTCGATGCATCACCCTGGCATTGGAAGATGCCCAAATTTCCCCGGAAGACGTCGACTTGATCAACCCCCATGCCACCTCGACATCAAAAGGCGACATCAATGAAGCCACCGCCGTAAAAAGAGTTTTCGGTGCAGGAAAAGAAAGACCGTTTATTACTGCCAATAAATCTCAACTCGGGCATTCTTTAGGCGCCGTTGGCGGCATGGAAGCCATCTCAAGCATATTGTCGATATACGACAATAAAATACCGCCGATCTTGAACCTTGAGCAGGTCGACCCGGAATGCGAGGGTTTGAATTATATCAGCGGTCAGACGAAAACAGTGGACGTCAATGTTGTACTTTCAAATTCATTCGGTTTCGGAGGAACCAATGCGACATTGATTTTCAGGAAATATATAAAATAATGGGTAATGGGTAATAGGTTATTGGGTTCGTTTGGATCGTTTGGATCGTTTTATTTGTTGAATTGGTCTTATTGGTTTGGCTTTGAGCTTCCTTTATCCTCAATCCTTGATCCTT